>NZ_JBQOUX010000024.1:0-81878 GCF_052216785.1 Streptomyces sp. JW3
GGCCCGCTCCAGGCAGACCTGGGCGCGGGCCTCGGCCTCGGCCGCCTCGTCGGCCAGTTCGCGCAGCCGGGCCCCCCAGCCGGCGCGTTCGCGCAACCGGAAGGCGAGTCCGGCGAGGGCGTCGGCGGCGCGGCGGGCCTTCTGGGCGGCCTCCTGCCGTTCGTCGCGTACGTGGACGGCCTCGGCGGCGGCCTGGTCGGCCTCCGCGCGTACGGTGCGGGCCTCGGCCAGTTCGGCCTCGCACTCGGCGGCGAAGGCGTCCGCCTCCGCGGCGGTCCGCACCAGCTCGGTGAGCCGGCCGGCCGGGCAGCCGGTGCGCCAGGAGGCGAGCCGCGCGGCCAGTTCCCGGTCCTTGCCGAGCCGGGCGGCCAGCGCCCGGATCTCCTCGTCCCGCTCGGTCGCCCGGGCGCGCAGCGCCTGCCGCTCCTCGTCGGCGGCGTACTCGTCGTGCATGGCGGGGTTCGGCGGTACGAGGAAGACGCCCTCGTCGCCGGCGCTCTCGGCCGGGGTGGGGGCGAGCAGTGCGGCGGCGGTGCCGACGGCGACGGCGGAGCGCGGCAGCAGGGCGGCGTCACCGAGGGCGGCGCGGGCCCGGGCGTGCGAGGCGGGGTCGGTGATGATGACGCCGTCGACCAGCTCGGGCCGGGCGGCGAGCACCCGGGCGTGGTCGGCGGGGTCGACGGCCTGGGCGAGGTAGCGCCAGCCGGGCAGGGCGGGGATGCCGTGCTCGCCGAGGAACTCGACGGTGGCCAGTACGTCCGGGCCGGGCGGCAGCAGTCCGCCGTCGCCGAGCGCGCCGAGGATGCGGGCGTCGTCGGCGGCGGCGGTGCGCAGGTCGAAGAGCTGGCGTTCGGCGGCGGAGACGGAGGTGTCGAGGAGCTCGCCCAACTCGTCGGCGAAGCGGTCGAGCTGCTCGGGGGTGAGGGGGGTGTCGCCCGGGGCGGGCGGGCCGGACGGTGCGTCGGTGCCGTCGCTGTCGGGGCCGGTGCTCGGCCGGTCCCGGCGGGGCCCCGGGATACCGGGGCGGGCGGTGGCCCCGCCGGTCGCGGAGGCCAGGCCGAGCAGGTCGGCGAGGCGTTCCTCGGCCGCCAGGGCGCCGGCCGTGCGGTGTTCGGCGTCGCGGGCCGACCGGGCGGCGGTGGCGGCGTCGGCCGCGCGGGCCGCGGTCAGTTCGGCGCGGCTCTCGGCGGCGGCCGCCTCGCGGGCCTGCTCGGTGGCCTGGCGGGCGGCCTCCCGGGCGGTGTCCCAGGCGGCGACGGTGGTCTTCTCGGCGTCGCTGGCGGCGAGGGCGGCGCGGGCCGGGTCGGCGTCGGGCGTGCTGTCGTCGAGCCAGCCGGCCCGGACCGCCTCGGCGGTCTCCTGCTCGACCTCGGTCAGCCGCTGGCGCAGGTGGCCGGCCTCGCTGCGGGCGCGCTGGGCCTCGGTGGCGGCGGCGGTGGCGTCCTGGTGGGCGGCGTCGCCGGTGTCCTGGAGGGCGGCGGACCGCTCCTCCTCCTCGTTGGCCCGGTCCTCGGCCTTGCCGGCCGCCGCGTGCAGGGCGCGGACCAGGTCGACGGCGGCCTTGGCGCGGGCGGCGAGCGCGGGCGCGGCGTCCCGTTCGGCCTCCTGGATGGCGGCGGAGACGCGGGAGACCCGGTCGGTGGCCACGCGGTGCCGCAGTACCGCCTCGGCGGCCTGCCAGGCGGAGTGCAGGGTGCGGGCGTCGGCCAGTTCCCGTTTCTGCGCGGCGGCGGACTTCTCGGCGGCGGCCAGGGCCAGCGAGGCGTGCCGGTAGGCGAGTTCGGCGGCGACCAGGGCGCTGCGCTCGCGGGCCGACTCGGCGTGGGTGACGGCCTGGGCGGCGGTGGTGACCCGCTGGGCGAGGTCCCCGGCGCGGGCCCGCTCGCGGGTGCCGCGGGCGGCGAGCCGGCGGGCCAGGGTACGGGTGCGGCGCTCGGCGGCGGTGTGGATGTCGCGGGCCAGGGCGCGGGCCCCGGTGGCTTCGACGATCCGGCCGAGCAGGTCGACGGAGCCGGCCGTGAAGTCGCGTTCGGCGATCAGTTCGGCGCGTCGGCCCAGCTTGTTGCCGAAGCCGCTGACCAGGTCGGCGAGTCCGTCGGTGTCCCGGGTGTCGGTGACGGCGCGCAGCAGCAGGTCGGTGAAGTCGGCGTCCTTCTTGACCGCGAAGAGGCCGGCCGCCTCGCCCTCGTCGGCGTTCATCTCCCGCTGGTAGCGGAAGAGTTCGGGGTCCAGGCCGAGGTCGCCGAGGTGTTCGATCCAGCGGTCGTGGATCTCCTCCCAGTGCACCTCCAGGTGCGGGTACGCCTTGCCGGCCTCGGTCAGGGCGTCCCGGAAGCCCTTCATGGTGCGGCGTCGGCCCTGCGCGCCGGAGGCGCCCTCGACGGGCGGGCGGACGGCGGTGGACTCGGCGACCGGGAGGTTGTCCAGGGTCAGTCCGGGGCCGGGCCGGAAGGAGTACCAGGCCTCGGCGAACTTCCGCGGGTCGCCCGAGACCTGGCGGCCCCGCCACTCGCTGACCTTGCCGACCACGACGCACTCGCCGGTCAGGACGTGCTGCCACTCCAGGGCCACGTGTCCGCAGTCGTCGGCGAGCAGGAACTTGCGCAGTACGCCGGAGCTGGCGCCGCCCAGGGTGTTGCGGTGGCCCGGCAGCATCACCGAGAAGATGAGCTTGAGCAGGACCGACTTGCCGCCGCCGTTCTCCAGGAAGAGCACGCCGGCGGGGGCCGGGCGGCGCGGCGGGCCGACCGGCTCCTCCTCGAAGAACTCCGCCTGCGTGGGCGCCGGGTCGGGCACGGTCTCGCCCACCCCGCGCAGGTCAAGCACGGTGTCGGCGTAGCGCGCACCGGCGGGACCGATGGAGTAGAGGCGGACCCGGGACAGCTCGTACATGGCGGACTCTCGGCAGTCTTCGTGAGGTCGGTCGGTGGGGGCTCAGGCGGAGTGGAACGGCAGGCCGGCGTCGGCGACCAGGTCCAGGTCGTCGGTGTCCTCGGCGGGCAGCAGGGTCGGGGTGCCGTCGGTGACGGGGACGACGCCCAGCTCCAGCAGTTCGGTCAGGGCGGCGCTGCCGGCCAGGTCGCGGACCTGGAGCTGGTAGCGGGCGGTGGTGCGGTAGGTGCCGCCGTGGTCGTCGCCGGTGCGCTGGAGGAAGCCGGAGTCGGTGAGGAAGGCGACGGCCTTGGCAACGATGCCGGTGGTCGAGCCGGGCAGCCGGCGGGCGTCCTTGGTGGCGCCGGTGGCGCTGCGCCGGACCCAGATCCGCCAGGCGGATTCCAGGCCGGGGGCGTCGCTGACCGGGTCGGTGTTCTCGCCCTGTTCGGCGGCGCGCTCCTCCAGGCGGCGGCAGGCCTGGCGGACGAAGCCGTCCACGCCGTTGACCGTGACGCGGCCGATGTAGCCGTCGTCGGCGAGGTCCTCGGGGCGCGGGAAGGCCAGTGCGGCGACGGCCAGGTGGGCCAGGCCGTGCAGGAAGCGGTCGGCGGAGTCGGTGGCGGCGCGGCGCGCGTAGTCGCCCATGCGGACGGCGAACACCGAGTCCTCGGCGGCGGTCACGGCCATGCCCGCGCGGGCGGACACCTCCAGGACGATCAGGCCGAGGCCGGTCGCCACGGCGTCGGCGAGCCGGGCGAACGGCGGGTCCTCGCGGTAGCGGCGCAGCAGGTCGGCGTACTCCTGGTCGCGGGCCGGCAGCAGCTTGGGCTGGAGGCCGAAGGCGACCAGCCGGGCCGCGTCGGCGGCGTCGGCGGGGGTGACGGCGGGCGCCCTCTCGGCGGCGGCCGGCTCGGCTTCGCTCCAGTCGACGGGCTCGGTCACGGTCGGTACTCCTCGCTGCGCTTGCGTTTGTCCGTGGTCGTGCCGGTGCCGGTGCCGTCCGGTCCGGCGCCGCGCCGGTCACGGCCGTTGCCCAGCACACCCCGGCGAGTCGTCCCGGTGCCGGCCGGCCCGGTCCCGCGCTGGTTACGACCGATGCCCCGCACGACCCGGCCAGCCGTCCCGGCACCGGCCGGCCCGACACCACACCCGTCACGACCGATGCCCCGCCCATCTGCTGGGCGCCCACTGGTCACGCCGCCTCCGTCCGGGCCGCCGTCATGCCGGCCGCGTCCAGCAGGGCGGTGCCGACGACGAGGTCGGCGCCGCCGAACTCTGGGTCGTCCAGCTCCGTGCCGTCGTCGACGGCGAACAGCAGCTTTCCCTCGCCCTGCCGGTAGGCGGTGCCGACCGGCGGACTGGCGGCGTGCACCGCGAGCAGGGCGACCAGGTAGGGCAGTTCGGGGTCGCGGCGGCGGGCCTCGGCGAGCAGCCCGGAGAGCCGGCGCGGCGCGTCGTGCGGCAGGTCGAGCAGGTCCTTGGCCGCCGCCAGCTGCGCCTCGCTGAAGCGGCTGTCGTCCGGGGTGGCGATCAGGTCGGGCTCGGGCATCTCGACGCCCAGGTGCTCCCGCTCGACGGGCGGGGTCAGCAGCAGGTCGACGAGGTCGCCGACCCGGACCGAGACGGGCGTGCGCAGCCCGGTGCCGTGGGCGAAGAAGGCGTCGGTGACGCGCAGCGCCCGCTCCACGGGCAGCGGCAGGACGGGGGCGAGGAGGTGGCCGTAGAGGTCGGTGCCGGAGGAGGTGAGGGGGGTGGCGAACGCCTGCCGGTCCTGTTCGGCGCGGAACAGCGGGCCCGCTTCGAGGAGTCGGGACTGGAGCTGGGTGTGGCGGCGGATGCAGTCCTTGACGATGTCGACCAGCTCGGCGGCGCGCCGCTTGTGCTCCAGCTCCTCGGACTCGTCGCGGGCCTTGCGGATGTTGGTGAGGATCGCGTTCTCGTGGCGGTACCGGTCCGCCACGTGGTCCAGGGCCTCGGCGATCATGTCGGGGACGGCTTCCAGCCAGTCCACCGCCCGCACATTGCGCCGGGTGGCGTCCAGGGCGCGGCGCAGCGTCTCCGAGTACTGCACGGTGCGGTAGCGGGCCTGCTCGGCGGCGAGCTGGGCGTCGGCCAGCCGGCCGCGGCTGATCAGCACCTCCAGTTTCACCTCGGCGGCGATCTGGGCGCTGGTGACGTCGGTGTCCAGGGCGCCGACCAGGACGTTGACCGCCTCGTCGGTGGTGCGCAGGTACACCGTGCCGCCGGGGCCCGGGACCTCCTCGATCAGCTTGAAGTCGTAGTCGCGGCGCACATAGCTGCCGTCCGGCTCGAATGTGCCGTAGACGGCGCGGAAGCCGCGGTCGACGCTGCCGACGTTGATCAGGTTCTCCAGGACCCAGCGGGCCACCCGCTCGTGCTCGGCGACGGGGCGGCCGGGGGTCTGGGCGGCGACGCGCGGGACGAGCCGGGCCACTATCTGGTCGTGGTCGGCGCCCGTGTCGAAGTCCATGTTCAGGGTGACCAGGTCGATGGCGGCGAGGGCCACCTCCGCCATGCCGTAGACCGAGTACTCGCCGGCCAAGTTGGCCTTGCGGGCGTCCAGGTCGTGCAGCGGGGCGGTGCAGGCCAGGGCGCGCAGCCGCCGCGCCAGCCCCTCGTCGGCGGCCGGGCCCGTCGCGGGGCGCGGCCCCGCGCTGAGCTGGGGCGGAGCGCTGTCCGTCGATGCAGGCGAAGTCACGGTGCACAGACTAGGTCCTAGGTCTGACATCGGCCCAAACGACCGCAGACGTCCCCTGCCAGGGGGCTGCCGCGGACCGGCCGGGGCGGCCCCCGGCGCCGGCCCCGGCCCGGTCAGCCGTCCTCGCCGACCCGCCGCCGGTACACCTCGAGCACCCGCTCCAGCGAGGTCGACAGGTACGCGGCGAGGAGCCGCTCGGCGCCCTCCCGGTCACCCATCTCAAGGGCCTGGAGGACCTCGCGGTTGCGGGCGATGTACGGCTCGTGCAGGCGGCGCGGATCGTCCACGACGTGGAAGGCGAGCCGCAGTTCGGCGAAGACGCTGCGCATCACCTCGTCGGTGCGCTCGCTGCCCGCGAGGGCCACCAGCGCCTGGTGGAAGTGGATGTTGGCGGTGCCCACCCGTTTCCAGTCGCCTTCCTCGGCCGCCCGCCGCCCGTCCTCGACGGCCGTGGCGAGGCCGGCGAGCGCGTACGGCGGCTCGTCGAGACCGCGGACCACCGCGCACTCGACCAGGGAGCGGGTGCGGTAGATGTCCTCGACGTCGTCGACGGTCAGCACCCGGACGAAGACGCCGCGGTTCAGCTCGTGCACCAGCAGCCGCTCATGGGTGAGCAGCCGGAACGCCTCCCGCAGGGTGTTGCGGGAGATCCCGAGCGCGCCGCCGATGCTGTCCTCGGACAGCCGGGTGCCGGGTGGGAAGAATCCGTCGGCGATCCGGCTCCGGAGGATGTCCGAGACCCGCTCGGCGGTACTGGTGCGCCCCAGGAGGGCGCGGTCGTCGGCGAGTTGCGCCAGCTGCTCTGCCATGCCCGGAATTCAACCTCAGACACAAGAACGAAACAACAGGGGTATTGAGGGATCGTTGAACGATCCTCTACGGTACCTGCCATCGGTACCGGACCTCGACACCGGACCTCGGCTCATCAGCACGCACCCTCCGTCCTCCTTCTGCGAGGTGCCCCATGAGCACAACCCCTCCACCGCAGGCCCCGCTCACCGTCGTCCCGCACCCCGACAGCGGCCCGGGCGGCTCCGACGACGGCGCCCTGGCCTGGCTGCGCGCCCTCGGCCCGCGCGGCCGCCGCGCCTTCGCCGGCGCGTTCGGCGGCTACGCCCTCGACTCCTACGACTACTTCACGCTGCCGCTGAGCATGGTCGCGCTGGCCGCGTACTTCGGCCTGGACAGCGGCCAGACCGGGCTGTTCACCACCGTCACGCTGGTCGTCTCGGCGGTCGGCGGGGCGCTCGCCGGCGTACTGGCGGACCGGATCGGCCGGGTCAAGGCGCTGCTGCTCACGGTGCTCACGTACGCCGTGTTCACGGTGGCCTGCGGTTTCGCGCCCAACTACGGGACGCTGCTGGTCTTCCGGGCCCTCCAGGGGCTCGGTTTCGGCGGCGAGTGGGCGGTCGGCGCGATCCTGGTGGCCGAGTACGCGAGCGCGAAACACCGGGGCCGCACCCTGGGCGCGATCCAGAGTTCCTGGGCGGTGGGCTGGGCGCTGGCCGCGATCGTGTACACGGTGGTGTTCTCGGTGGCCGACGACGCGCTGGCCTGGCGGATCATGTTCTGGACCGGCGCGCTGCCCGCGCTGCTCGTCCTGTGGGTGCGGCGCAGTGTGCACGACGCCCCCGAGTCCGTCGCCGCGCGCGAACAGAGCACCCGGAAGGGCTCGTTCCGGGCGATCTTCGCGCGGGGCACGGCCGGCGCCCCCGGGCTGCTGCGGACCACGGTCTTCGCCGGGCTGCTGTCCACCGGTGTCCAGGGCGGCTACTACACGCTGGCCACCTGGGTGCCGACGTACCTGAAGGACGAGCGCGGTCTGTCGGTGGTCGGCACCGGCGGCTATCTGACGTTCCTGATCTCGGGCGCCTTCATCGGCTATCTGACCGGCGGTTACCTCACCGACCGGCTGGGGCGCCGGCGCAACATCTGGCTGTTCGCCCTGCTGTCGGCCGTCTGCGTCCTGGCGTACGCCAACATTCCGGCCGGCGCCGACACCCTCCTGCTGGTGCTGGGCTTCCCGCTCGGGTTCTGCATGTCGGCGATCTTCAGCGGCTTCGGCTCCTACCTGGCCGAGCTGTACCCGACGGCGGTGCGCGGCACCGGCCAGGGATTCACGTACAACACCGGACGGGCGGTGGGCGCCGTCTTCCCCACGACGGTCGGCTTCCTGGCCGACAGCTGGGGCGTGGGCGGCGCGCTGGTCTTCGGCGCGATCGGCTACGGCATCGCGGCGGCGGCGCTGCTCGGACTGCCCGAGACGCGCGGGAAGGAGCTGGCATGAACGGCACGCACCAGGTGACGGAGGACCGGGCGGTCACGCTCGTCGACGACCGCGCGGGCGCGTGGCGGCCGGAAGCGGCCCGGGCCCGGTTCCGGGAGGGGCTGGCCGGCCCCACGGCCGGGGTCGCGGCCGGTCGCACCCAGGCCAATCTGATCTCCGTACCGGCCGACTGGGCCTACGACATGCTGTTGTTCTGCACCCGCAACCCGAAGCCGTGCCCGGTGCTGGACGTGACGGACGCCGGATCGTGGACGACCGGGCTGGCCGACGGCGCCGATCTCCGTACCGACCTGCCGCGCTACCGGGTGTGGCGGGACGGGGAGTTGGTGGCGGAGCCGACGGAGGTGCGGGCGCACTGGCGGGACGACCTGGTGTCGTTCCTCATCGGGTGCAGCTTCACCTTCGAGTCGGCGCTGTCCCGGGCCGGCGTCCCGATCCGCCACGTCGAGCAGGGCCGCAACGTGCCGATGTACGTCACCGGGCGGCAGTGCCGTCCGGCCGGGCGGCTGCACGGTCCGATGGTGGTGTCCATGCGCCCGGTACCGCCGCGATACCTGTCGGCGGCGATCCGGGAGACGAGTCTGCTCCCGGCGGTGCACGGCGGCCCGGTGCACTGCGGCGACCCGTCGGCGCTCGGCATCGCGGACCTGGAGCGGCCCGAGTTCGGTGACGCGGTGGACCGGGAGCCGGACGACATCCCGGTGTTCTGGGCGTGCGGGGTGACCCCGCAGGCGGCGGTGATGGCGTCGCGTCCGCCGTTCGCGATCACGCACGCGCCGGGGCAGATGCTCGTCACGGACGCCCGCGACGAGCAGTACCGCGTGGTGTGACCTCTTGGCGGGCGCCGCGTCGGCCTCAGGCGGCCTCAGGCGGCCTCCCTGCGGTCGGTGACCGACAAGGCCGCCAGGGCCGCCGACACCGCCGCCGAGGCGCGCAGGTCGAGCCGGGCGCTCGTGCCGCGCGCGCGGTGGCGCAGTTCGGCGGCGGCCAGGGTGAGCAGTTGCGGCAGCAGGTCGGTGGAGCGCCGGGCCACCCAGCCGGTGCCGGCGGTGGCCAGCCACCACAGGCTCGCCGACCGGGTGGGTGCCGGGGAACCGGGCTCGGCCGAGGGCGCCGGCCCCCGCGCGAGTCCGTGCCCGGCGAGCAGCGCGTGGGCGCGTACGGCCAGTTGCCGGTGCCCCCGCTCGCCGGGGTGCAGCCGGTCCGCGCTCCACATCGCGCGGTCGGTGATCCAGTCGCCCTCGCCGGCGTGCAGGTGCAGGGCGCCGTACCGCTCGGACAGCGCGTGCACCACGGCGTTGACGGCCCGTTGCCGCCGGGCCAGCGGCCGGGCCAGCGCGCCCGGCAGCCCGAGCATGGTGCCGGGGTCGGGCAGACAGGCGGTGAGGAGGACGGCGCCCTGGGCGCTGAACGCGCCGTACACCTCGTCCAGCCGGGCGGCCACCGCGCGGATGTCGAAGGTGCAGCGCAGGGTGTCGTTGACGCCGATCACGACGGAGACCAGGTCCGGCCGCAGCGCCAGCCCGGCGGGCAGCTGCGCCTCCAGCACGTCCCGGGACTGCGCCCCGCTGACCGCGAGGTTGCGGAACTCCACCGGCCGCTCGGACTCCCCGGCGAGGGAGCCGGCGAGCAGCGCCGCCCAGCCGCGCCAGCGGCCGTCGACGGGGTCGCCCACCCCCTCGGTCAGCGAGTCGCCGAGCGCCACGTACCGCGGCGGCCTCATGCCGCACCCCGGTGCACAGGTGCCGGCACCGGCACATCGTGCGCCGCCAGGAACCCGGCAACCGCCGTCCCCCAGCCGAAACACTCCGCACGCGCGCGTGCCGCCACCCGCCGCCCCGGCTCCGCACGCGCCACCAGCAGCTCCACGGCATTGGCGAACGCCTCCCCGTGATCGGCGGCGACCGCCCCGGCGGTGCCGATCACCTCGGGCAGCGCGGACGAGGCGCTGGCCACCACGGGGGTGCCGCACGCCATCGCCTCCAGCGCGGCCAGTCCGAACGTCTCCGCCGGTCCGGGCGCCAGGCACACATCGGCGGACGCCTGGAGCGCGCCGAGCAGCCCGCGGTCGCCCACGTGGCCGAGGAAGTCGACGGGCAGCCGCCGCTCGCGGGCCCGCTGTTCGAGCCGGCCGCGCAGCGGGCCGTCCCCGGCCACCACGAGCACCGCCCGCCGGCCGCGCCGGCCCAGCGCCTCCAGGGCGTCCAGGGCGGTCCCGGGCCGCTTCTCCACGGACAGCCGGGAGCACATCACTAGCAGCGTCCCGGCGCCGCCCGCGTACCGCGCCCGCACCCGCGCGTCCCGCAGCCCCGGGTGCCGGGCGACGAGATCGACGCCCAGGGGGGCGCGTACGACGTTGCGGGCCCCGATCCGCAGGAACTCCCGTTCGGCGAACTCGGTGGTGCACACCACGCGCGCGTACGTGTGCGCGGTACGGGTGTTGAGCGCGTCGGCGGCGCGGCGGGCCGCGGCCTCGGACAGGCCCCAGGTGCGCAGCACGCCGTCGGCGGTCTCGTGGGAGACCATCACGGCGGGGATCCGGGCCCGCCGGGCCCACTTGCCGGTCCAGCGCAGGGTGGTGCGGTCGGACACCTCCAGGCGGTCGGGGGCGAGGTCCGCGAGGAGCGCGGCGACCCGCCGCCGGTCGGTGAGGACGCGGTAGCCGCCGGTGCCGGGCAGCAGCGGTCCGGGCACGGTGATCACCCGGCCCTGCTCGGTCTCCTGGTCGCTCGCGCGCTCGCCGGGGACGACGAGGACGGGCTCGTGCCCGGCGGCGAGGTACCCCTTGCCCAGCTCCCGCAGGGCGGTGCGCAGGCCCCCGGAGGCGGGGGCGACGAAGTTGGCGAGCCGGACGATCCGGAGGGCGCTCATGCGGTGGCCACCGCCTTCCGCCCGGCGCGGACACCGACGCGGCGGTCGGCCACCACGCCGGCGTCCACCGCCCGTCCTGCGGCACGCACCCCGGCGCGGTCCTGATCCATGACGAAACCGAAGCCGCTCACGCCTCCAGCACCGCCTTCCATCCAGCGCGGGACACCGACGCGGCGGCCGACCGGCCGACCGGCATCAGCCACCCGTCCAGCGGCCCGCACCCCGGCGCGGTCCTGATCCATGACGAAACCGAAGCCGCTCACGCCTCCAGCACCGCCTTCCATCCAGCGCGGGACACCGACGCGGCGGCCGACCGGCCGACCGGCATCAGCCACCCGTCCAGCGGCCCGCACCCCGACGCGGACCTGATCCAAGACGAAACCAAAGCCGCTCACGCCGCCAGCACCGCCTTCCGTCCGGCGAGGACGTCCGTGTAGTGCCCGATCAGCCGGTCACCGACGGCCGCCCAGGTGCGCCCCTCGACGGCCGCCCGTCCGGCGGTCCCGAAGGCGGCGCGCAGCGCGGGGCCGGCGGCCAGGGCGGCCACCGCGTCGCGTACGGCGTCGGCGTCCCGGGGCGGCACCAGCAGTCCGGTGCGGCCGTGGTCCACCAGGTCCAGCGGGCCGCCCGCGGCGGGTGCGACGACGGGGACCCCGCTGGCCATGGCCTCCTGCACGGTCTGACAGAAGGTCTCGAAGGGGCCGGTGTGGGCGAAGACGTCCAGGGAGGCGAAGAACCGGGCCAGGTCGTCGCCGGTGCGGCGGCCGAGGAAGACGGCGCCGGGCAGGGCCTGTTCCAGTCCGGCCCGGCTGGGCCCGTCGCCGACGATGACGACGCGTACGCCGTCCAGGGCGCAGGCCCCGGCCAGCAGCTCGACCTGCTTCTCGGGGGCGAGCCGGCCGACGTAGCCGACGATCAGCTCGCCGTTCGGGGCGAGTGCGCGGCGCAGTGCCTCGTCGCGCAGCTCGGGGCGGAAGCGGACGGTGTCCACGCCGCGCGGCCAGAGCCGGACCCGGGGCACGCCGTGCGTCTCCAGGTCGTGCAGGGCGGCGCTGGAGGGGGCGAGGGTGAGGTCGGCGGCGGAGTGCACGGAGCGGATGCGCCGCCAGGCCGCCGCCTCGCCGGCCCCCATGTACGTACGGGCGTAGCCGGCGAGGTCGGTCTGGTAGACGGCCACGGCGGGCACACCGAGCCGGGCGGCGGTGGCCATGCCGCGGACGCCGAGGACGAAGGGGCTGGCCAGGTGGACGATGTCCGCGCGGTGGGCGGCGATGGCGGCGGCGACGCGGCGGCTGGGGAGGGCGACGCGGACCTGGGGGTAGCCGGGCAGCGGGAGGGAGGGGACGTGGACGACGGGGCACGGGGCGAAGGGGTCGGGCCGGGTGCCGGGAGCGGGCGCGGGGGCGACGACGAGGGGAGCGTGACCGCTGTCGACGAGGTGCCGGGCGGTCTGGAGCGCGCAGTGGGCCACGCCGTTCACATCGGGGGGAAAGGACTCGGTCACGATGACGACACGCATATCCGTGTTGTCGCCGGGCTGGACGTGGTCGCGTCAACGTCGATCTTTCCGGCCGAGGAACGGCCCATGAGCGTTGGACTGCCCACCCGGGCAGGTCGGGCCACGTCCACGCGCGCCTGACCCGCGGGTCATCCCTCGTTCATCCGGCGCGCGCAGGTCCGCCCCGGCCGGGCTCGCGCACCCCCTGGGCGCCCGCGCGCTCCCCGCTCGCCCGACGGGCGGCGCAACCCTCACACCGCGGACGCGTCCGGTCCGATCCGGCTGCGTACGGCGGTCTGCACCTCGGCCTCCTCGGCCGGGTCGGCGGCGAGCCGACGCAGCCGTTCGACGACCCGGTTGTCGCCGGTCTCCGCGTGCCGGGCGGCGAGTTCGCGGGTGGTCTCCTCGCAGTCCCACAGGCACTCCACGGCGAACCCGGCCGGGAAGGACGGGTCAGTGGCGGCCAGCGCCCGGGCGGCCCGGCCGCGCAGGTGGGAGGAGGCGGTCTCGCGGTAGATGTGCCGCAGGACCGGGGCGGCGCAGGCGATGCCGAGCCGGCCGGCGCCGTCGACGAGGGTCCACAGGGTCGGCGCGTCGGGGCCCTCGCCCCGTACCGCCTCGCGCAGCGCGGCCAGCACCAGGTCCCGGTCGGCCGCGCAGCCCCGGCAGGCCAGTACCCGGCCGGCGGCGGCGCCGAGCTCGTCGGGACGGTGGACCCAGCCGCGGGCCCGGTCCACCACGTCGTCGCCCCGCATGCGTTCGAACGCGTCGACGGCGGCCTCTACGACCCCCGTGGTACCGGTGGCCACGGCGTGCTCGATCAGGTCGAGGGCGGCGGGGTCGTCGGTGTCGGCGAGATAGCGCAGGGCGGTGCAGCGGGCGCCCTCGGTGCCGGACCGGGCGGCCTCGACGATCTCCGGCCGGTCCTCGGGGCCGGCCACGGCGGTGAGGCACCGCGCGGCGGGCACATGGAGGGCGGCGCCGCGCTCCAGCCCCTGCTGGGCCCAGTCGAAGACGGCGGCCACGCTCCAGCCTGGGCGGGGTCCGGCCGGCCGCAGCTGCCGCTGCCAGCGGTCGAAGCAGCCGGCCTCCTGGGCGGCCCGCACCCGCGCGGCGATCGGTTCGCGGGCGTCCTCGGCCCACAGCCGCCAGGGCCTGGGTTCGAAGGCGTCCCGCACGGCGGCGGCCAGCTCGGCCTCGCCCTCGGGGTCGGCGGGAAAGCGCGCCAGCACGGGCTCGGCCAGGGCGCGCAGCCCCGCGTCGTCGTCCCGCAGCGCCAGTTCGTCCAGCGCCCAGGCCCAGTTGGCGCCGCGGGCGGCGTACCTGCGCAGCAGTTCGAGGGCGTCCCGCCGGCCGTAGGAGGCGAGGTGCCCGAGGAACGCCAGGGCGAGGCCGGTGCGCGACTCCTCGGGGTCCAGGACGTCCTCGGTGTCGAAGAGATGGGCCTCGACCGCGGTCAGCTCGCCGTCGAGGTCGAGGAAGAGGCGGGCGTAGTAGAGGGAGCGGTTCTCCACCTGCCAGTCGTGGCGTGGGTCCCGCAGCACGCAGTGGTGCAGGGCCGCGAGCGCCTCCGCGCGCGGCGCGGTGAGCGCGTGCAGCGTGCCGTCGCCGCGTCCCCGCTGGAGCAGGCCGAGCAGCGTACCGCTGGGCGCTATGACCGGATCGAACATGGGAAACAGCCTCACATCAAGACATCAAGCGTCGACGCAACCGGGTGAGCACGCGTTTACCTGGCCGCGCGACAACACGTCGGAGCGCCCGCCGTCTCTTGCTTGCCGAAGACCATTTTCCTCTGCCTCTCGTCGGTGGCCCTTGCGGACCGGGGCACGGTCCGCGCGGTGCGGCAACACCTGCCCAGCCGTCACGTCCGTGAACCACGTCGTCATGATGACCCGGCGCTTCGTCCCGCCGCGACCGAAATATCGGCGGTGGCGGTGCGTCACCGCGCGCCGAAGAGTTCCAGCAGTTCCTTGCGGTCGAACATGCGGGCCGTGTCGACGGCCGAGGGGGTGCCCGCCGCGGGGTCGGCGCCGGCCTCCAGGAGGGCCTTGATGACGTCGGTCTCACCCTTGAAGACGGCTCCGGCGAGCGGCGTCTGGCCCCGGTCGTTGATCCGGTCGGCCTCGGCGCCGCGGGCCAGCAGGGCGCGGACCGTGCCGGCGTGGCCGTGGTAGGCCGCGAGCATCACCAGGGAGTCGCCGCGGTCATTGGTGAGGTTGACCGGGACACCCGCGTCGACGTAGGCCACGAGGGGCTCGGTCTGCCCCTGCCGGGCCAGGTCGAAGATCTTGGTCGCCAGCTCGACGACCTCCGGGTCGGGGGTTTCGCTCATGGCGGGACCACCTCTCTCAGACGTTCGTGGGTCCGTACGCGCGTGGCCGCGAGCGGGGCGGCCCGTACGAGTGAATCGCCAGGGTACTGGCTCGTAGGACACATGGCCCGGGGCACCCGAGGTAAAGATCACCACGGCCGGGCGGACCCGGGAGACGGTCCGCCACGCGGGGTAAAACGGCCGTTTTTCACCCGGTTGCACCTTTAATCGTATAGATACATGCTGTGATCCTGGAAGTACTCATGGTGACTGTCCCCGCGAACCAGGAGAACTCACATGATCCTCTCGATCTCAGGCGTGGTCCTGCTCGGCGTCGTCGTCTTCATCTACTTCCGCAAGGACGGCCTGAAGGGGTCGCACGCCGTGGTGGCCATGCTGTTCGGCTTCTACCTGTCGAGCACCGCCATCGCCCCGAGCATCAAGGCGGGCGGGGAGAGCCTCGCCGGTCTCCTCGGCGGCTTCAAGTTCTGACCGTTCCCGTCCCTGTCCGCACTTCCAGGAGGCAGCAGTGGCCCGGCGCCCCCTCCCCCGCATTCTGAGCAACGGTGGCGCGCAGCTGGCCCGGAGCCGGGAGCTGGCCCGGACGGCGGCCGGCAGCGCCACCGACGTCCTCCAGCCGCTGATCATGATCGGCCGCGGCCTCGGCCGGCTCGCCGCGGCCGCGCGGCGCAGGTGGACCGAGACCCCCAAGGACCGGCGCGGCGCGCTGCTCTTCCTGGTGGCCTCGGTCGTCCTGGTCGTGGCCCTGATGCCGTACGGCCCGCTGCTCGCCGCCGTCGCGCTGATGGCGGCGGCGGCCTGGCAGGGCCGCGACCGCGTCCCGTCCGGGCCCGACGGACCCGACGACGCCCGGACCCGGCGGCTGACCTCGCTCTACGAGGCCCTGGTCCCCTACTTCTCGCTCGCCGAGGACCCCGACCCGCTGTACGCCCACGGCGGCTCGTGGGAGAAGGCGTTCCCGGTCCACGAGTTCGACGCCGACGGCCGCCTCGCGCACCTGGTGGTGCACTACCCGGCGCACTTCACCGACGGCGAGGCCGCCGCCCGGGCCCGGATCGAACACCTGCTCACCGCGAAGGCGGGCCGCGGCCGCGAGTACCGCTTCGGCTGGGACGAGGAGGCCAACCACCTCACTCTCACCGTGCTGCCGCCGCTGCCCACCGACCTCGCCGCCCAGCGCTTCGTCACCGCGCCCGGCGAGACGGTGCTCGGCTTCACCGACCCCACCCGGGTCCAGCGCACCCTCCCGCTCACCCACGGCGCGGAGCGGCGCGACGTGCCCCCGGTCGTCTGGCGCACCGGCGTGCGCTCCACCGAGCCGCATCTGCTGGTCCTCGGCCGGCCGGGCACCGGCACCTCCACGCTGCTGCGTTCCGTCGCCCTCCAGGCCCTGCACCACGGCGGCGATCTGGTGATCGTCGACGGCGGCGGCACCGGCGAGTACGCCTGTCTGACCGGCCGGGACGGCGTGCTGGCCGTCGAGTGCGGCCTCACCGGGGTACTGACCAGCCTGGAGTGGGCCGCGCAGGAGACCGAACGCCGGCTGATCGCCGTCAACCGGGCCCGGCAGGAGGGGCAGCCGCCGCCCGAGGACACCCGGCGGCCGCTGTGGCTGCTGCTGGACCGGCCGAGCGCCTTCACGCACCTGGCCGGCGCGGACGGCCGGGGGGATCCGCAGGCCCTGCTCCAGGTGCCGCTCCGGCACGGCCGGGCCGCGCACGTGACGGTGGTGGTGGCCGACCAGCTGGACGCCCTCGACGCGCTCGGCGACCCGGTACGGCAGCACACCCGCGCCCGGGTGGTGCTCGGCGCGGCCGGCCCGGACGAACTGGCGGCGGCGCTCGGCGCTCCCCCGGGGACCACGCCGGTCGACCAGGTGCCGCCCGGCCGCGGCTACGCCCGGCTGGGCACCGGCCCGGTGCTCCGCCTCCAGGTGCCGGCCACCCCGGACCCGTACGACGACGACGCCGACGACACCCACCGGCAGGGCGTCCTGGAACTGCTCCCGCCGCGCACCACCCCGGCCGACGGGGAGCACGTGCCCGACGTCCCGGGCGACGAGCCGGAGACCACCCCGAAGCCGGAGCCGGTCCCGACCCTCACGGGGCCCGAGGAAGAGAGGAAGAAGGAGAAGGAGAAGGAGAGGGACAGGGAGGGGGAGAGGGACACGGAGACGGAGACGGCGGTGGAACAGCAGCCCGAGAAGAAGTCGGTGCCCACGCTCATCAAGCCGTAGCCGAAACCCGCGACCGGGGGCGTCACGCCACGAAGGTGCGCGGCGCCCCCGCCCCGCCCACGCCCCCGCTCTCCACCAGCCGGGCCGCCGCGGCCAGTCGCAGGGCCGCCTCCTCGGCCACCGCGCCGCCGACCGTGAACGGCAGCCGCACATAGCCCTCGAAGGCCCCGTCGACCCCGAACCGCGGCCCGGACGGCACCCGGACCCCGACCCGCTCGCCCGCCTCGGCGAGCCGCGACCCGGACAGGCCGCCGGTGCGCACCCACAGGGTGAGCCCGCCCCTCGGTACCTCGAACTCCCACTCGGGCAGCTCCCGCCGGACCGCCGTGACCAGCGCGTCCCGGTTCTCCCGGGCCTGCGCGCGGCGCAGGTCGACGGCCCGTTCCCAGCCGCCGGTGCCGAAGAGCCAGTTCACCGCCAGCTGTTCCAGGACGGGGGTGCCCATGTCGGCGTAGGCGCGGGCGGCGACCAGGCTGCGGATCACGTCGGGGGCCGCCCGCACCCAGCCGATCCGCATCCCGGCCCAGAACGCCTTGCTGGCCGAGCCGACGGTGACGACGGTCGAACCGGCCGGGTCGAAGGCGCACATCGCGGGCGGCATCGCCAGGTCCTCGTCGAGCCGCAGCTCGCTCATGGTCTCGTCGGCCACCAGCACCGTCCCCGCCGACCGGGCCGCCTCCACCAGGCACCGCCGCTGGTCCTCGTCGGCGAGGGCCCCGGTCGGGTTGTGGAAGTCGGCGACGACGTAGGCGAGCCGGGGCGCGGCCTCGCGCAGCACCTGACGCCACCGCTCCGGCTCCCAGCCGCCGAGGCCGTCGGCCATGGCGACCGGCACCAGCCGGGCCCCCGCCTCGCGCATCAGCTGGAGGATGTTGGCGTACGAGGGCGACTCGACGGCGATCCGTTCGCCGCGCCCCCCGAAGAGGTGGCAGATGGCGTCGATCGCGCCCATCGCACCGGTGGTCACCATGATCTGCTCGGGCATGGTCGGAATGCCCCGCGCGGTGTAGCGGTCGGCGATGGTGGCGCGCAGCGCGGGCAGCCCGGCCGGGTAGTCGCCGTGCGTGTGCGCGTAGGGTGGCAGTTCCTCCAGGGCGCCCTGGACGGCGCGGGTCAGCCAGGGTTCGGGCGCCGGGAGCGCCGCGCAGCCCAGGTCGATCACCGAGCCGAGCGCCTCGGGCGGCAGCGGCTCCAGGCCCCGCGCGGGCACCGGGTTGCCGGGCGGCACGGCGGTCCAGCTGCCCGCGCCGCGCCGGGACTCCAGGAAGCCCTCGGCGCGCAGTGCCTCGTAGGCGGCGGCGACCGTGGTGCGGCTGACCGACAGGGCGAGGGCGAGTTCCCGCTCGGCGGGCAGCCGGGCGGCGACCGGGACCCGTCCCTCGAGCACCAGCAGCCGGACGCCGTCGGCCAGCGCCCGGTAGGCGGGCGGGCGGCGGGTGCCGGGCCCGGCCGGGCGCTCCGCCTGCGACCCGAGCAGCCGGGCCAGTTGCGCGGCCCCCACGGCCGAAGTCCACTGCGCCATGCGAATCAGTCCACCTTCCGCGAATTGGCCATAGCAGGCCCTCGCTACCAGGCCACAGGGTGACACAGGTCAAGCCACGTCCACCACAGGGGGCACCCCATGCGTCTCACCCGACGGCTCACCCAGCTCTACGGCGGTCTGCTGCTCTACGGGGCCAGCTCGGCGCTGCTGGTCCGCTCGGGCCTCGGTCTGGAACCGTGGAACGTGCTGCACCAGGGCCTGGCCGAGCGCACCGGCCTGTCGATGGGCCTGATCCTCACCATCGTCGGCGCCGCCGTCCTGCTCCTGTGGATACCGCTGCGCCAGCGCCCCGGCCTCGGCACGGTCTCCAACGTCCTGGTGATCGGCGCGGCGATGGACGGGACGCTGGCGCTGCTGCCGGACGCGCACGGCTGGGCGGCCCGCGCCGCCTTCCTGATCGCCGGGATCGTCCTGAACGGCGCGGCGACCGGCCTGTACCTCGCGGCCCGGTTCGGCCCGGGACCGCGCGACGGCCTGATGACGGGGCTGAACCGGCGCACCGGGCGGTCGGTGCGCCTGGTGCGTACGGGGGTGGAGATCACGGTCGTGGTGACCGGCTTCGCCCTCGGCGGCACCGTCGGGATCGGCACCCTGCTGTACGCGGTGACGATCGGCCCGCTGGCCCAGTTGTTCCTGCGGATGTTCGCCGTCCCGCCGGCATCCGGCGGCAGCACGGTGGTTGCCACCGGTCAACCCCGGGCGGCGATACTGCGTCGGTGACCACCCCGATACGCCACCCCTACCTCGACCATCCCGGCCCGATCGCCTTCGCCCACCGGGGCGGCGCGGCCGACGGCCTGGAGAACACGCTGCGCCAGTTCCGGCGGGCGGTCGAGGCGGGCTACCGCTACCTCGAGACCGACGTGCACGCCACCCGCGACGGCAAGCTGGTCGCCTTCCACGACGTGACGCTGGACCGGGCGACGGACGGCCGGGGCCGGATCGCCGAGCTGCCGTGGGCACAGGTGAGCCGCGCGCGGGTGGCGGGCGCCGAACCGCTCCCCCTCTTCGAGGAACTCCTGGAGACCTTTCCCGAGGTCCGCTGGAACGTCGACGTCAAGGCCGAGGCGGCGCTGCTGCCCTTCCTGAACCTGGTCGGGCGGGCGAACGCCTGGGACCGGATCTGCCTCGGCTCGTTCTCCGAGGCCCGGGTGGCCCGCGCCCAGCGCCTCGCGGGCCCCCGGCTGGCCACCTCGTACGGCACCCGGGGCGTACTCGGGCTGCGGCTGCGCTCCTGGGGGCTGCCCGCCGCGGCGCGCCGCTCGGCGGTGGCCGCCCAGGTCCCCGAAGCCCAGTCGGGCATCCCGGTGGCCGACCACCGCTTCGTCCGCGCCGCGCACGCGCGCGGACTCCAGGTGCACGTGTGGACGGTCAACGACCCCAACCGGATGCACCGGCTCCTGGACCTCGGCGTGGATGGCATCATGACCGATCACATCGACACACTGCGCAAGGTCATGGAGGACCGCGGCGTCTGGGTCTGAGACCCGCGCCCGGCCGGGGACGGCGCGCGGTCACGGGGAAGGCGGGGGCACGGGTGGGCACCGACACCGTGCGGACACCGGCGGCCGACGACGCCGCCGGACGCCGGCGCGAACAGCGCGGCTGGTACTTCTACGACTGGGCCTGCTCGGTCTATTCGACGAGCGTGCTCACCGTGTTCCTGGGCCCCTATCTCACCTCGGTCGCCGAGTCGGCGGCGGATACGGACGGGTACGTCCATCCGCTGGGCATACCGGTGCGCGCCGGGTCGTTCTTCGCGTACTCGGTGTCCCTGTCGGTGATCGTGGCGGTGCTGGTGATGCCCCTGGTGGGCGCCGCCGCCGACCGCGGCGGCCGCAAGAAGCCGCTGCTGGGGGCGGCGGCGTACACCGGGGCGGCGGCCACGGCCGGCATGTTCTTCCTGGCCGGCGACCGCTATCTGCTCGGCGGCCTGCTGCTGGTGATCGCCAACGCGGCCCAGTCGGTGGCGATGATGCTGTACAACTCCTACCTGCCGCAGATCGCCCCGCCCGAGGAGCGCGACGCCGTCTCCTCCCGGGGCTGGGCCTTCGGCTACGCGGCCGGGGCGCTGGTGCTGGTCGTCAACCTGGTGCTCTACACCGCGCACGACTCCTTCGGGCTCACCGAGAGCGCGGCGGTCCGGGTCTGCCTGGCGTCGGCGGGCCTGTGGTGGGGCGCCTTCGCGCTGATCCCGCTGCGTCGGCTGCGGGACCGCCGGACCCCCGCGCGGGAGGCGGCCCTGCCGGGCTTCCGCCAATTGGCGGCGACCGTGCGCGGCATGCGGCGGCACCCGCTGACGCTGGCCTTCCTGCTGGCGTACCTCGTCTACAACGACGGCATCCAGACAGTGATCTCCCAGGCGTCGGTCTACGGCTCCGAGGAACTGGGCCTGGGCCAGTCCACCCTGATCGTGGCCGTCCTGCTGGTGCAGGTGCTGGCGGTGGCGGGCGCCCTGCTGCTGGGCCGGCTGGCCCGCAGATACGGCGCCAAGCGCACCATCCTCGGCTCGCTGGTCGCCTGGACGGTCACCCTCGCGGCCGGGTACTTCCTGCCCGCCGGGGCGCCCGGGTGGTTCTTCGTGCTGGCCGCCGGGATCGGCCTGGTCCTCGGCGGCAGCCAGGCGCTGTCCCGCTCCCTCTTCTCCCACCTGGTGCCGCCCGGCAAGGAGGCCGAGTACTTCTCCGCGTACGAGATCAGCGACCGCGGGATGAGCTGGCTGGGGCCGCTGCTGTTCGGGCTCACCTACCAGCTCACCGGGAGTTACCGGGACGCGATCATCTCCCTGGTGGCGTTCTTCGTCATCGGCTTCGCGCTGCTCGCGCGGGTGCCGGTCCGGCGGGCGATCGGCGACGCGGGCAATCCCGTTCCCGAAAGGATTTAGCACTTGGCACGAAAGGGCGGTAGTGTACGCCTTTGGCCTGCCAGGCGTACCGTTACTGCGCGTCAAAGGTGCCGAAACGCCGGGTGACATCTCCCAGTAGGTGTGACACACCGGGCGCCGGTGGGTACTGCACTGGTTGACAAAGGCTGCGGCTACGACGGCGACACATGGCCCCGGAACGGGACTCGGGACGGGAATCTTTACCGCCGACCGGACGTTGACCGGATGACGACGACAGCGACACCTGTCCTGTGGGCGACAAGCCCGGGAGGCACGATTCATGAGTGAGCGAGCTCTTCGCGGCACGCGCCTCGTGGTGACCAGCTACGAGACGGACCGCGGCATCGACCTGGCCCCGCGCCAGGCCGTGGAGTACGCATGCGAGAAGGGGCACCGCTTTGAGATGCCCTTCTCGGTCGAGGCGGAGATTCCGCCGGAGTGGGAGTGCAAGGTCTGCGGGGCCCAGGCACTCCTGGTGGACGGCGACGGCCCTGAGGAGAAGAAGGCCAAGCCCGCGCGTACGCACTGGGACATGCTGATGGAACGACGCACCCGCGAGGAACTCGAAGAGGTCCTCGAGGAGCGGCTGGCGGTTCTGCGCTCCGGCGCGATGAACATCGCGGTGCATCCGCGAGACAGCCGCAAGAGTGCGTAGTCCCTGCGGGGACTGAGGACGATTGCTGCGGGCGCCGTACGTGTACATGCACGTACGGCGCCCGCAGTCGTGCTCCCCAGAGGGCCGCGCCCCCGGTCCGGTCCCCCATCGGCCTGGCCGGCCTCGGTCGGGAAGGGCCGGCTCAGCGGGTCAGGGGTGGCCGCGGGTCCTGGTCCGGGTTGGCTCGCTCCTCGTCCCGTATCACCTCGCCGGGCACCACCTTGCCGTCCGGGCGATGCATACGGGCCTGGCGGAAGGCGTCGCCGAGGGTGCCGGGGTCGGCCGCGCGCAGGCGGCGCTCGAAGGTGCGCTCCGCGTACCGGCTCACGGCCTTCTGGACTGGGGGCAGCAGCAGGAGCAGGCCGGCCGCGTCCGTGAGCAGGCCGGGGATCATCACCAGCAGGCCGCCCAGCATCATCAGGCCGTTGCCCTCGCTGTTCGGCCGGGCCGTCGGCATCGCGCCGCCCTGCTGCTGCCGCACCGTCTCCTGGAGGCTGCGGAAGGCCCGGCGGCCCGCCCGCTTGATGATCACGGAGCCCAGGACGACGCCGGCCAGCAGGATCAGGAAGACCACGAAGCCGCTGGCGGCGCCCGCGACCAGCGTCAGCAGCCAGATCTCCAGGACCAGCCAGGCGGCGATGCCCAGCGGCAGGAACGTACGCAGCCGGGAGCGCTGGGGCCGGGCGGGCTGGCTGGGGGTGTGAGCGCCGGTCGTCATACCTCCAGTGTGCCTGGCCCCGGCTCAGCGCGGGATAAGGGGCCCGGTCAGGAGGGCTCGGACCGCCGCTGCGCCGGACGGCCCCGCTTGTCCCGGTCCATGATCTTGCCGACCCGCTCCCCGACACCCCAGGCGGTGACCCGCCACAGCGCCTCGACGAGGATGTCCTTGCTCATCTTGGAGTCGCCCAGCTCGCGCTCGACGAAGGTGATCGGCACCTCGACCACGTGGTAGCCGGCCTTGACCGCGCGGCGGGCCAGGTCGACCTGGAAGCAGTAGCCCTGCGAGGCCACCTCGGTCAGGCCGAGGCCCTCCAGGGTCTGCCGCCGAAAGGCCCGGTAGCCGCCCGTGATGTCACGCAGCGGCAGGTCGAGGGCGAGCCGCGAGTAGAGGCTGCCGCCGCGGGAGATGACCTCCCGGGACTTGGGCCAGTTCACCACCCGGCCGCCCGGCATCCAGCGGGAGCCGAGCACCAGGTCGGCGCCCTTCAGGGCGGTCAGCAGCCGCGGCAGTTCCTCGGGCTGGTGGGAGCCGTCGGCGTCCATCTCGACCAGGACGCCGTAGTCCCGCTCCAGGCCCCAGCGGAACCCGGCCAGGTAGGCGGCGCCGAGGCCCTCCTTGCCCTTGCGGTGCAGGACGTGGACCCGGTCGTCGACGACGGCGACCTCGTCGGCGAGCTTGCCGGTGCCGTCGGGGCTGTTGTCGTCGGCCACCAGGACGTGCGCCTCTGGGACCGACTCGCGCACCCGGGCGACGATCGCCTTGATGTTCTCCGACTCGTTGTAGGTCGGGATGATCACCAGGGGCGTGCCGAGCGGGCCGAACCTTCTCTCCTGGCCCGATGCCGCTCGCGTCCCGTCACCGTCGTTCACTGCTGCCCCTTCAAGTCCGTCCGCAGGGCACCACCATAGTGGCCGCGGCCTGCGATGACGTGACAGGAGGTTCGTATGGTGGTGTCGTTTCCACAAGACCTGGGTAGCAATGGGTCTTTTGGGGCGGCACTCGGCCGCGGCCAGCCGCGGCCGGCTACGGATGGGGGCCCGGCGCCCTTCGGGCCGACCCGGGACCCGCTGGCTGCGGATCGACCTAGAGCCGTTGTCTACTGAGCGCCCGGGCCCCACCCGGGTCACACCTCCCGACCGGCCGGAACGCTCCCTCGGCGCGGCGCGAGTGCTGGGCCTGGCTCACAGTGGCGGTGCGCCGGTGCGGCACACCGTCCCTGACCCAGCGGCGCCGCGCCGTGTGCGCGGTAGTTCCCCGGTCGGGCGTCCGGTGGTGGACTCCGCTGAACCTACCGGCCCGCCGCCGTCGCCTGTCAACAGCCGTTTGACCTGCGGTGATCGAATCAATGCCCTGGTCAGCGGCGAGACCGGCCGGGCAGTGCGACACAGGGACGGAGGAAAGATCGTCGCCCCGTCGGACGTGGGGATCACTCGCCCGGCCGTACGAAGACCGTCCGCCCCCCGACCACGGTACGCAGGCAGACCGGCAGGTCACGGCCCGGGGTGAGGTCGGGCAGGCCGGGGGTGCCGGAGCGCGGGTCGGTCGACCAGCGGGCGACCCGGTCGTCGGGGGCCTGGACCACCAGGTCGCCGGTGCGCCACACGGCGTAGTCGGCGGGCGCGCCCGGCACCAGGACACCCGCGTCGTCCCGGCCGACGGCCCGCCAGCCGCCGCGGGTGTGGGCGGTGAACGCGGCGCGGACCGAGACCCGGTGCTCCGGGGTGCGGTGGAAGGCGGCGGCCCGGACGGTGCCCCAGGGGTCGAGGGGGGTGACCGGGCTGTCGGAGCCGAAGGCGAGCGGGACACCGGCGCGCAGCAGCGCGGCGAAGGGGTTCAGGGTGCGGGCCCGGTCGGCGCCCAGGCGCTGGGCGTACATGCCGTCCGCGCCGCCCCAGAGCGCGTCGAAGGCGGGCTGCACGGAGGCGGTCAGACCGAGTTCGGCGAAGGCCGCGACGGTCTCGGCGGTGAGCATCTCGGCGTGCTCGACGCGGTGCCGGGCGGCCCGGACGCGGGCGAGGCCGACCTTCTCGGCGGCCGCCCGGACGCCCTCGACGACGGCGGCGACGGCGGCGTCGCCGATGGCGTGGAAGCCCGCCTGGAGGCCGGCCTCGGTACAGGCGACGACGTGCGAGGCGACCGCGCCCGCGTCGAGGTGGGCGAGGCCGGTGTGCCGCGCGTCGGCGTAGGGCTGGTGCAGGCAGGCGGTGTGGGAGCCCAGCGAGCCGTCGACGAAGAGGTCGCCCGCGGCGCCGGCCGCGCCCAGCTCCCGCGCTTTGTCGGCATCCTGTTCGGCCCAGTAGCCGACCACCCGGGGGCCGGGCTCCTGACCGGCCAGCTCCAGCAGGCCGGTCAGGTCGTCCTCGGAGGAGATCTCCGGGCCTGCGCATTCGTGAACGGTTCCGATGCCGAGCGAGGCGGCGTGGGCGAGCGCGGCGCGCTGCGCCTCGGCGCGCTGGGCCGGGGTGACGGCGCCGAGCGCGGTGGCGCGTACCGCGTGGTGGGCGTCGGCGGTGAGGGGGGCGTCCGGGTGGCCGGCCGCGGCCGGGACCAGGTCAAGCAGGGCGGTGCTGGCGACGGCCGAGTGGACGTCGATCCGGCTGAGGTAGAGGGGACGGCCGCCGGTGGCCGCGTCGAGTTCGGCGCGGGTCGGCGGGCGGCCCTCGGGCCAGGCGGCGGAGTCCCAGCCGTGGCCGAGCAGCACCCGGTCGGCGGGGCGGGCGGCGGCGAACTCCCGCACCCGGGCGAGGGCCGCCGGGAGGGAGGGGGCGTCGGACAGGTCGAGGCCGGTGCGGGCGAGGCCGGTGGCGGTCGTGTGCACATGTGCGTCGGTGAACGCCGGGGTGACCAGCGCGCCGTCCAGGTCGAGCACCCGGTCCACGCCGTCCGCGAAGGCGTCCGCGGCCCCCTCGGAGCCGACCCAGGCGATCTGGCCGCGTTCGACGACCATGGCCGTGGCGAAGGGATCGGCGGGACTGTGGACCTCGCCGCGGCGCAGCAGGACGGTCTCGGTGGGGGCACTGGACTCACTCATGGACACCAGTCTCACCCCTCGCCGGGGCCGCCTGGCACACAGGTCCGTCAGATGCGCGGCGGCCGTGCCTCGTACGGGGTGGAGAGCACGACGGTGGTGCGGGTGGAGACGCCCGCCAGCGAGCGCAGCCGGGCGAGGAGTTCCTCCAGTTCGTGCGGGGTGGCGACGCGCACCTTGAGGATGTAGTTCTCGTCGCCGGCCACGCTGTGGCACGCCTCGATCTCGGGGACGCCGGCCAGCCGGTCCGCGATGTCGTCGGGGGCGCTGGGGTCGAACGGCTTCACCGAGATGAAGGCGGTCATCGGCAGCCCGACGGCCTCCGGGTCGACGACCGCGGCGTACCCGCGGATGACGCCACGCTGCTCCAGCCGCCGCACCCGCTGGTGCACGGCCGACGTGGACAGGCCCGTGGCCTTGCCCAGGTCGGTGTAGCTCATCCGCCCGTCCTTGACGAGCAGCTGCACGATCTGTCGGTCCAGCTCCTCCATGGCGCAAGAACCTACAGTGCGTCTGACCTCCCCGGACACCCGAGCACCCCGGATCGCTCCCGGCCGGTGAGGTCACCGGGCACCCGCGAGCGGCATGTGACGAACGCCACAGGCTTCGAACAGCCTCCGTGATGTTCTCGTGATTACCGCCGACGGGGGGCGGGAAGTGCTTGCTGTGGTCGAGGCCGCAGTGCCGTCCCGGCCCAGCCCGAGGGGGAGAATCCCATGCAGAGTCTTCAGCGCCCTGGTCGTACCACGCCCAAGCGGCAGCAGCCGGTGATCGAGCCCACGCCGGAGGGCGTCGAACCCGACGCCTTCGACGAGGACGAACTCGACACCTATGACACGTTCGAGATGTACCGGGTGATCTGCCCGGACTGCGCCCAGCCCATCGCCCTGCTGGCGGACGAGGAGGTGCTCCCGGAGCACGCGCTGTGCGCCTCGCCGTGGAACCCGTTCGGGCTCACGGTCTGCGCCGGCACCGGCCGCCGGGCGACCGACGCCCGTCCCGCGGACGAGTCCTTCCAGCCCCAGGAGCAGGACACCGCCCTGCTGCTGACGCTCCCGCAGGGACTGGACTGGCGGATGCAGCCCTTCTCGCACGTCGGCGGCCCGGGCTCGCGCCCGATGCGGGTGCCGACGATGCGGCGCCAGGCCGCCTGAGCCGCGCGCGGCCCGTCGACGGGCCGCAGGAGGCGGCCGGCCGGGCTCTCCCGGCCGGCGCCGTCGGACCTCCGTGCCACCGGGCTCTTCCGGCCGGCGCCAATGGACTTCCGTGTCACCAGGCTCTTCCGGCCGGCGCCAATGGACTTCCGTGCCACCAGGCTCTCCCGGCCGGCGCCAATGGACTTCCGTGTCACCAGGCTCTCCCGGCCGGCGCCAATGGACTTCCGTGCCACCGGACCTCCGTGCCACCAGGCTCTCCCGGCGGCGCCAATGGACTTCCGGGTCACCAGGCTCTCCCGGCGGCGCCAATGGACTTCCGTGCCACCAGGCTCTCCCGGCCGGCGCCAATGGACTTCCGTGCCACCGGACCTCCGGGTCACCGGGCTCTTCTGGCCCGCGCCCTCGGACCTCCATGTCACCGGACTCTCCCGGCCCGCGCCATCCGACCTCCGTGTCACCGGGGGCGCGCGGCCGGGCCCCGGTGAACTCGTGCACGATTCCGTGCGCCGGTGACCTGTCCGCGGTTTCACGCGTTGCCCTGGTATGACCCCCACGTTCACGGCGAGCGGGCGTCGGCGGCGCGTATTCGTCCCGGTTCCCGCCGGAGCGCTGCCGCCGGCGCCCCAGCCCCCGGACCCGCCGATCTACCGCGAGCTGATGCGGGCCTGGGCCGACCGCGGCCGCACCCTGCCGGGGCGCCACGACCCGGAGTGGGCCGAACTCACGGCGCCCCCGCGCGCACTCGGCGACTTCAGCGTTCCTCCGGCCCCGCGAGGTGGCGGGCGATGACCATCCGCTGGATCTGATTGGTGCCCTCGACGATCTGGAGCACCTTCGCCTCGCGCATGTACCGCTCGGCCGGGAAGTCCGCGGTGTAGCCGTAGCCGCCGAGGATCTGCACGGCGTCGGTGGTCACCCGCATCGCCGTGTCGGTGCAGTGCAGCTTGGCCATCGCCGCCTGCCGGGCGAACGGCCGCCCGGCGTCCCGCAGCCGGGCCGCCGCCAGGTACAGGGCGCGGCCCGCCTCGATCTGGGTCGCCATGTCGGCGAGCATGAAGCGCAGTCCCTGGAAGTCGGCGATCGGCCGGCCGAACTGCCGCCGCTCGGTGGCGTAGCGCACCGCCTCGTCGAGCGCCGCCTGCGCCACCCCGATCGCGCAGGCGGCGATGCCGAGCCGCCCCGAGTCGAGCGCGGACAGGGCGATCGCGAACCCCTGGCCCGGCTCGCCGATCCGCCGCGTGTCCGGTATTCGTACGCCGTCGAAGTGGACCTGTGCGGTGGGTGAGCCCTTGAGCCCCATCTTCTTCTCCGGTGCCGCCGCGCTCAGCCCCTCGGCGTCGCCCGGGACCAGGAAGGCGGTGATGCCGCGCGGGCCATCCTCCCCCGTGCGGGCCAGGACCGTGCAGAAGTCGGCGATGCCGCCGTGCGTGATCCACGCCTTGGTCCCGGTGAGCACCCAGTCGTCGCCGTCCCGGACGGCTCTGGTGCGCAGCGAGGCCGCGTCCGAGCCCGCGGACGGCTCGGACAGGCAGTAGGCGCCGAGCAGGCCGCCGCCGAGCATCGCGGGCAGGTGCTCGACGCACTGCTGCTTGGTGCCGTGGGCGGCGAGCGGATAGCAGGCGAGGGTGTGGACGCTGACGCCGAGGCCGACGGTGAGCCGGACAGCGGCGAGTTCCTCCAGGACCTGGAGGTAGACCTCGTACGGCTGGTCGCCGCCGCCGCGCTCGGCGTCGTAGGGCAGGCCGAGCAGGCCGGAGTCGGAGAGCAGGGTGAAGACCTCGCGCGGGAAGCGTCCGGCGTCCTCCTCCTCGGCCGCCGTGGGCGCTATGTCGCGCCGGGCGATGTCCCGGACGAGCGAGATCAGGTCCCGGGCCTCGTCCGTGGGCAGGTGACGTTCCACCGGCTGCGGGGCGCGGTCGTGCATGGCGACGCTCTCCTCCCTGTGGGGCGCACCGGCGGGCGGGCGCCGTGGGTGGGCGGCTCGCCGGGTCGATCGGCCGTGGCCGGGCGCGTACTCCCGGGTCTCGGAAGCTGCTGACCAGCGGCTGTGCGGCGATTATGCCCCGCGGAGCAGCGCTCGTCACCAGTTAACGACCGCTCACTTCAAAGAAATGCTGCGGGTGCACTCCGGGGTCCGCAAGCGGAACGCGCCCGTTCGGAAAATGGTCCGAACCATTGACCGCACTGGTCTAGTCCTCCTACTGTGACCGCCCAACCGAACTATCGCGTTCATGCCAATCGGCGCGTTCCCTCTCCCCCCACGAGGAGCCACCCCGATGCACTTCCCGAACCGCCCCCGCCTGCGCCGAGTCGTCTCCGCGCTCTGTACCGCCGCCCTCGGTGCCGGTCTGCTGGCCGGCGCGGGCACCGCGAGCGCCGCCCCCACGGCCGAGCGGGCCGCCGCCGGCTCGAAGACCGTCGGCTACTTCACCGAATGGGGCACCTACGACCGGAAGTACTACGTCAAGAACATCGAGACCTCCGGCTCGGCCGACAAGCTGACCCACATCAACTACGCCTTCGGCAACGTCACCGGCGGCAAGTGCGCCCTGGGCGACTCCTACGCGGCGACCGACCGGGCGTACACCGCGGACGAGTCGGTCGACGGGGTCGCGGACACCTGGGACCAGCCGCTGAAGGGCAACTTCAACCAGTTGCTGAAGCTGAAGCAGCGGCACCCGGACCTCAAGGTGCTGTGGTCGTTCGGCGGCTGGACCTGGTCCGGCGGCTTCGCCGAGGCCGCCAAGGACCCGGCCGCCTTCGCCCAGTCCTGCTACGACCTGGTCGAGAACAGCAAGTGGGCCGATGTCTTCGACGGCATCGACATCGACTGGGAGTACCCGAACGCCTGCGGTCTGACCTGCGACACCAGCGGACGGGAGGCGTTCGGGGCGGTGCTGGCCGCGCTGCGCGCCAAGTTCGGCGGCGACCACCTGGTCACCGCGGCGATCACCGCCGACGCGACCTCCGGCGGCCGGATCGACGCCACCGACTACGCGGGCGCGGCGCAGTACGTCGACTGGTACAACCCGATGACATACGACTTCTTCGGCGCCTGGGACAGCACCGGGCCGACCGCCCCGCACTCGCCGCTGACCACCTACGACGGCATCCCGAAGGCGGACTTCCACACCTCGGCGACGATCGCGAAGCTCAAGGGCCTCGGCGTCCCGGCCGAGAAGCTGCTGCTCGGCATCGGCTTCTACGGGCGCGGCTGGACCGGCGTCACCCAGGAGGCGCCTGGCGGCACCGCGACCGGCCCCGCGGCGGGGACGTACGAGCAGGGCATCGAGGACTACAAGGTGCTCAAGGAGAAGTGCCCGGCGACCGGCACCGTGGCCGGCACGGCGTACGCCAAGTGCGGTTCGGACTGGTGGAGTTACGACACTCCGGGGACCGTCGCGGGCAAGATGGCGTACAAGGACCAGGAGGGGCTGGGCGGCACGTTCTTCTGGGAGCTGAGCGGGGACACGGCGGACGGGGAGCTGATCAAGGCGATCAGCTGACCCTCTCGCCTCAAGGAGCCCGCCCGTCCCGACGGGCGGGCTCCGGCGCGGGGTGGGCGGGGTCCAGTTCCGCGATGGCGCGCAGGGCGCCGCCGAGCGTCTTCACCAGCAGGGCGCCCATGGTCTCGCGGGAGAGTTCGGGGCGGTCGATCCAGTCCAGGGTGGCGCCCTCCACGCCGCACACCCAGGCCAGCAGTCCGGTGCGGGCCAGCGGCGAGATGCCGGCCCGGCCGTAGGCGCCCTCGGCGAGGGTGCTGACGATCGTCTCGCGCACCTGGTCGCGGATGGCGTGCACCTCGGCGTCGAAGCCGACGCCGCCGCAGACGATGGTGCGGTACGCGGCCTGGTTGTGCTCGGCGTAGCGCAGATAGCCGTCGACGGTGCGGTGCACCCGGTCCACCGGCGGCAGGTCGAGACCGCCGGCCGCGAAGGTCACCAGGTCGGTCACCGCGTCCTGGACGATCGCCAGGTAGTAGCCGCGCTTGGACTGGAAGTAGTAGTAGATCAGCCCCTTGGCGACCTGGGCCTCGCGGGCGATGTCGTCCATCGAGAGCGCGTCGTAGGGGGTGTCGGCGAACAGCCGCCGGCCGATGGCGATGAGTTCGCCGCGGCGGGCCAGGGAGCGGCCGGTGGCGCGCGGCCGGGCCGGGGCGTGTCCGGCTCGCGGGGCCGGGACGGGCGGTTCGGCGCTCTGCTGGCTCGTGTTCACGATCGACCCCGGGCTGCGGCGGGCTGTGGACCCCCGCAGTATGGCAGCCGGGACGTGGGTCAGGTCACAGCAGTCGTCACAGCAGTCCGAGCTGGACCACGAGCATGGCGACGACCACCACGAGGGTCCAGCCGAGGACGTGCTCCAGGATCTGGGGGCCGTCTTCCTGGGGGCCGCCGGTACGGACGCGGGCGGCGGTGGCGTTGTGTGCGGTCATGGCTTCTCGCAGAGGTCGGACTGCCGGGTGGTTCCCCCCACCGATCCGTCCACCTTGCCACCGAAAAGCGGCGTTGCGACAGAGATGTCCGTCACAGCGCCCGGTCCCCGGCCCGCCCGGCCGGGGACCGCCGTACGGCGTGCTCAGCGCACGCCCACCGCCGCGAGCGCCGCGCGCTGGCGCGGGGTCGGGTGGGCCGGGAAGAAGAGGTAGCAGACGCCACCGGTGCCGGAGGCCACCTCGCCGGCCGCGTTGTAGCGCTTGGTCCGCAGCCAGATGTTCTCCCACTCGCGCCGCCGGTAGACCCGGCGCACCGCCTCGTCGCTGTCGGAGGCCGGGTCGCCCGCGATCACGTCGCCGTCCGCGGTGAAGCCGATCACCGTCATCAGGTGCCCGGAGGTGCCGTAGCCGGCGCCGGTCAGCTCCTCGGCCAGGAACGACTGGGACGTTATGGCCGGGATGCCGGCCGCGATCAGCGTCTCCAGGTCGGTGAGCGAGCCGAGCCGGGTGACCACCCCCTGGAGGCCGTCGAAGGTGGCCGCGTAGGCGGCGTTGAACGGCCAGTTGCCGCAGCCGTCGTACTGGTAGTCGAACGTGTACCGGGCCGCGTGGCAGATCTGCGGGTCGGCGTAGGACGGGTCCACCCAGGCCAGTTGCTCGGCCGTGAGCCGGCCGCCCCAGTACTCGATGATCATCTGGGACGAGGTGGGGCTGCACCAGGCCTCGCCGCCGTTGTCGTACTCGGGGTACTGGCCCTTGTGGATCTCCTGCGAGTAGCGCGGGACGGCCAGTTCCTGGGCGAGGCCGGGCGTGGAGGCGGGGACGGTGAAGCGGTCGGGGATGTCGGAGCCCATCGCGCCGAGCCGCCACACGGTCGGGGTGGTGCGGGTCCCGGGCCGCCGGTACAGCGTCAGGCGCAGCCGGTAGGAGACCAGCCGCAGCCCCGTCGAGGCGTCGTCGATCGCGAAGGTGTCCGTCCAGACGCTGCTCCGGCCGTCGCTCTGGTCGTCGACGGAGGTGCGCCGGATGTCCTGGTCGCCCGCGGCCCAGCGGCCCATCACGTACCAGGGGGTGTCGGTGCCGTCGGAGTAGGTGCCCTTCAGTTCGGCCTGGAGCCAGGTGCCGCCCGGGGTGTGGGCGTTCCAGGAGACGATCGCCTCGGTCGACGGCACGGCGAGCCGGTGCACGGGCGAGGTCCAGGTCGCGTACTCCCAGTCGGCCGTGCGGCCGGTGTGCGGGTCGGTGTACGAGGTGGTCCCGGCGGGGCTGCCGAGCACCACGCCGGGACGGCCGCCGGCGACGGCCCGGGTACCGCGCGCGGTGCCGCCGCGCCAGTCGCGGTACGTGGTCCAGGCGCGGTGGTCGACACGGCGGGCGGGGTCGGGGCCGGTGCCGCGCGCGTCGTGGGCGGTGCCGGCGGCGGCCGGGGCGGCGGTGCCCGCGACGGCGGCGGCGACCGCGACGGCCAGGACGGTTCTGCGGGACGGCTGTTCGGCTCTGCTCATGGGCGGAAGACCCCCAGGTGTCCGAGTCGGGGCAGGTCCTTGCACGGTTGTGCGCCAACTATGACCGCAGCCGACCGCCGCGGCCAGCACTTTCCGCCATGCCACGCCCATGAATACCGCTCTTCACCCCGGGCGCCCGAGAGGTGCGGGCCGGTCGCGGTTAGAGTGCTGCGGGACCGACCGCCGCCCGCCACGCCCCTCAGGACCCGTCATCCACGAGCTAGCCTCCCGCCTTCGCCGGCTGCCCCCGTCCTGCGGCCCGGTCCGGCTGATCGGGGTGGACGGACACGCGGGCTCCGGGAAGTCCACCTTCGCCGGGCGGCTGGCGCGGGCCCTGGACGGCGCGCCCGTACTGCACCTGGACGACCTCGCCAGCCACACGGAACTGTTCGACTGGACCGGCCGGCTCCGCGACCAGGTGATCGAGCCGCTCGGCCGCGGCGAGAGTGCCCGCTACCGCCCCTACGACTGGCGGGCCCGGCGCTTCGGCCCGCCCCGCACGCTGCCGCCGGCCCCGGTGGTCCTGGTGGAGGGGGTGGGCGCGGGCCGCCGGGCACTGCGCCCCTGGCTGGCCGCGCTGCTGTGGCTGGAGCTGCCGCCCGAGCAGGCGTGGGCGCGGGGGCGGACGCGGGACGGCGAGGAACAGCGGGAGTTCTGGGACGGGTGGATCCCGGCCGAGCGCCGGCACTTCCGCCATGACCCTTCGCGCCCCCATGCCGACCTCCTGGTGCGACCGGGACAAGAGGGACAAGAGGGGTACGAGATGCTCCCCGGACCTGCCGGGACGGGACCCCAGGGCCTCGATTCTCACCCGGAGTGACCGGCCGCCGCCATTGTGTCGAACTTGTGAAAGCGCCTCCCTGGCAAGTTCCTGAGAAGCCCCAACTCGGCTTGACCCAAGGGTCGGACAGGTCTTACGTTCTCAATGTGCGGCCTTTCGGGGCCGTCGGCAGACGCGAAGCCCCCGGTTGTTCCCCCGTGATCGGGGGCTTCGTTCTGTCCACATCGCCCCTTTTCCGGGGCGCTGGACGCCGCCGACTGCTTACCCTCGGTCACCGCACCCTCTGCGCCCCGTCTGCTTCCGCCCCGCGCAACAGCACGTCACCGCACCCTTCGGAGGGAAGACCCCCGCAGGTACGATGCCCTGGGGTGCGGCCCGCGGACGACCGCTCCGGGCACCTGGCAACTCCGCCCCGGGGCACGGCGGTTCAGCGGTCGGAGCAAAGCGGGCGACGGCCCGGTGGCATACCGACGGGGGCACGGTTCGTGGGGGACGTGATGGACTTCGGCACGCAGGGCCCGCCGGCCCCGGCCGACCTCGCCTGGCTGCGAGGCGTGGACGCCTACACGATGGGCGCCTATCCGCAGGCCGAGGAGGAGTTCCGGACCGCGGTGCGGATCGACCCGGGGATGGCCGACGGCTGGCTCGGACTGCACGCGCTGCGCGTCGACACGACGGCCGCGCTGCTCAGGATGTTCCGGCACCGGGGCCGCTTCGGCGAACAGCGCACCCGGCACGGCCGTACCCTCAACTCCTGGTACTGGCTGGGCTGGTGGGTGCAGCCGGTGCTGGAGAGCCCCCGCGACCTGCTGCTCGCGCACGCCTCGCACTGGCTGGACGGCCGCCATGTGCCGGAGCTGGACCGGGCGCTGGCCGGGCTGCCGCCGGTGGACACCGACCCGCACGTGCGTTTCCTGCACGCCTGCCGGGCCTATCTCGTCAAGGACTGGGAGCAGCTCGTCCGGCACACCGACCCGCTGCTCGGCGACCCGCTGCTCGGCATCGAGGCGGGCCTGTTCGGCGGCATGGCCCGGGTCCGCCTGGAGATGTACGGGCAGGCCGAGCCGCTGCTGGCCGGGGCGCTGATGCGGTGCCGCAGCGAGCAGCCGCAGCGCAAGGAACTGCGCTACTGGCTGGCCCGCTCGCGCGAGGGCACCGGCCGCAGCGCCGCCGCCCTGCCGCTGTACCGGGCCGTGCACCGGGTCGACCCCGGGTTCATGGACACCTCGGCGCGGCTGGCGGCGATCGCCGAGGGCGACGAGTACGAGGACGCGGCGGACCTGGCGGCGCTGACCCTGTCCGGGGTCGGGCAGGACGCCGCGGACGGCGCCGAGGGCCCGGACCTGCTGGACCCGTTCTACGGCGTCGAGGACCGGGATCTGCGGCTGTCCGCCTTCGGGCCGCCCGCCGCTCCCCCGCCCGCGGCGGCCGACCCCTCGGTGCGGCACCGGACCGCGGCGCCCGACCCGTCCCTGCCCACCGGCCCCACCGATCCCCGTTTACTGGAACAAGCGCTCGCCGAGCTGGAGCGGATGGTCGGCCTGGAACCGGTGAAACGGCAGGTCAAGGCGTTGTCCGCGCAGCTGAACATGGCCCGGCTGCGGGCCGGGCAGGGGCTGCCGGTGCAGCCGCCGAAACGGCACTTCGTCTTCTCCGGCCCTTCCGGCACCGGCAAGACCACCGTGGCCCGCATCCTGGGCCGGGTCTTCTACGCCCTCGGACTGCTCGGCGGCGACCACCTGGTGGAGGCGCAGCGGGCCGACCTGGTCGGCGAGTACCTGGGGCAGACCGCCGTGAAGGCCAACGAGCTGATCGACTCCGCGCTCGGCGGCGTCCTCTTCGTCGACGAGGCGTACGCGCTGTCCAACTCCGGCTACGGCAAGGGCGACGCGTACGGCGACGAGGCCCTCCAGGTGCTGCTGAAGCGGGCCGAGGACAACCGGGACCACCTGGTGGTGATCCTGGCCGGCTACCCGGAGGGCATGGACCGGCTGCTCGCCGCCAACCCCGGGCTCTCCTCCCGCTTCACCACCCGCGTGGACTTCCCCTCGTACCGGCCCACCGAACTGACCGCGATCGGCGAGGTGCTGGCCGCCGAGAACGGCGACCGGTGGGACGAGGAGGCCCTGGAGGAACTGCGCTCGATCGCCGGGCACGTGGTCGAGCAGGGCTGGATCGACGAGCTGGGCAACGGACGGTTTCTGCGCACGCTGTACGAGAAGAGCTGCGCGTACCGGGATCTGCGGCTGTCCGCCTACCCCGGCGCGCTCACCCGGGACGACCTGGCGACGCTCAGGCTGCCGGATCTGATGCAGGCGTACGGGGAGGTGCTCTCCGGGCGCGGGCCGCAGGATCCGCCGGCCATGTGAGCGCGGGGCCGCGCCCGGAGCCTGACGCGCTCAGGAGGCGAGCACCTCCTCGGGGGACCCGCTGCCGCGCGGCTCGGCCACGGTCACCTCGGCCACCTCCCGGTGCGCCGGGTCCCGCACCTCGCCGACCAGCAGCTCCAGTACGTCCTCCAGGGCGACCAGGCCGAGCACCCGGCCGCCGGTGTCGACCACCTGGGCGAGATGGGTGGCCGCCCGGCGCATCACGGTGAGCGCGTCGTCGAGCGGCAGTTCGGGCCGCAGTGTCGTCATGGGGCGCCAGACCTGCTGGGGCACGGCCCGGTCGGAGTCCTCCAGGTCCAGCACGTCCTTGACGTGCAGATAGCCCATGAAGGCGCCGGTCTCGGCGGCGACCGGGAAGCGCGAGTAGCCGGTCGCCGCGGTCAGTTCGACGATCCGGCCCGGGGTGACCGACGGGCTGACCGTCACCCAGGACTCGCCCTTGAGGAGGACGTCCGTCACCGGGCGCGAGCCCAGCTCCAGGGCGTCCTCCAGTCGCTCCTGCTCCTCGGGGTCGAGCAGACCGGCCTGGCCCGCGTCCTCCACCAGCCGGTTGAGCTGCTCGCTGGTGAAGACGGCCTCCACCTCGTCCTTGGGCTCCACCCGGAACAGCCGCAGGATGCCCTGGGCGCAGGCGCCGAGGGCGACCGTGATCGGCCGGCACAGGCGGGCGAAGGCGACCAGGCCGGGGCTGAGCCACAGCGCGGCCTTCTCGGGGGCGGCCATCGCCAGGTTCTTCGGCACCATCTCGCCGATGACCAGGTGGCAGAAGACGACGACGGCCAGCGCGATGACATAGCCGAGCGGGTGGACCATGCCGTGCGGCAGGCGCATCCAGGTGAAGACCGGCTCCAGCAGGTGGGCGACGGTCGGTTCGGCGACGGCGCCGAGGGTGAGCGAGCAGACGGTGATGCCGAACTGCGCGGCGGCCATCATCTGCGGCAGGTGCTCCAGGCCGTGCAGCACCTGGCGGGCGCGGGCGGTGCCGAGCGGTTCGATCTGGCTGCGGCGCACCGAGACCAGCGCGAACTCGGCGCCCACGAAGAACCCGTTGGCGAGCACCAGCAGCGCGGCGAGCAGGAGTTGCAGGACGCTCATCGGACCGCCTCCGGGACCGGTACGGCGACGGGTGTGGTGCGCACCAGCCGTACCCGCTCGGCGCGGTAGTGGCCGACCCGGCGCACGGACAGCCGCCAGCCGGGCAGCTCCGCGCGGTCGCCGACCGCCGGGATGCGGCCGAGCCGGTCGGCGACCAGGCCGGCGACGGTCTCGTAGGGCCCCTCGGGGACCTCCAGGCCGATGCGGCGCAGGATGTCGACGCGGCAGCTGCCGTCGGCGTCCCAGGCGGGCCGGCCGTCCTCGGGCGGGGCGGCGGCCAGCTCGGGCAGGTCCTGTCCGTCATGCTCGTCGCGGACCTCGCCGACGATCTCCTCGACGATGTCCTCCAGGGTGACGACCCCGGCAGTGCCGCCGTACTCGTCGACGACGACGGCTATCGGCTGCTCACTGCGCAGCCGGGCCAGCAGCGGCCGCACCGGCAGTGTCTCGGGGACCAGCAGCGGGGGCCGGGCGATGCCCGCGACGGGGGTGCGCAGCCGCTCGTGGGCGCGGACCGCGAGGGCGTCCTTGAGGTGGACCATGCCGACGATCTCGTCGATCTTGTGCCGGTAGACGGGGAAGCGGGACAGGCCGGTGGCGCGGGTCAGGTTGACCACGTCCTCGGCGGTGGCCGAGGAGTGCAGGGCGCTGACCTTCACGCGCGGGGTCATGACGTGCTGCGCGGTCAGCCCGCCCAGCGACAGGGTCCGCACGAACAGGTCGGCGGTGTCCTGCTCCAGGGCGCCGGCCCGGGCCGAGTGCCGGGCCAGGGAGACCAGTTCGCCCGGGGTGCGGGCGGAGGCCAGTTCCTCGGCCGGTTCGACGCCGAGGGTGCGTACCAGGCGGTTGGCCACCGTGTTCAGCGCGGCGATGACCGGGTGGAACAGCCGGGCGAAGGCGTGCTGCGGGCCGGCCACGAAGCGGGCCACCTGCAACGGCCGGGACACCGCCCAGTTCTTGGGCACCAGCTCGCCGATCACCATCTGCACCGCCGAGGCCAGCAGCATGCCGACCACGACGGCCACGCCGGACACCGCGCCGGCGGGGACGCCGAGGGCGGTGAACGGGCCGTCCAGGAGCTGGGCGAGGGCCGGTTCGGCGAGCATGCCGACGACGAGGGAGGTGATGGTGATGCCGAGCTGGGTGCCGGAGAGCTGGAAGGACAGTTCCTTCAGGGACTCGGCGACGCGGCGGGCCCGCCGGTCACCGGCCGCGGCGGCCCGCTCGGCGTCCGCGCGCTCGACGGTCACCAGGCCGAACTCGGCCGCCACGAAGAATCCGTTGGCGAGGATCAGCAGGAGTGCGGCTGCCAGGAGCAGCAGGGGGTTGGTCATGATGCCGCCGCCTGTGTCGTGTCACGACCGGGGGCGGCGCAGGTACTGCAGGACGATCCGTCCATCGCCGGAGGGAGTCACTCCTCGGGTAGCAGGAACCCCTGTGCACCGGGCGGAGCGACAGGGACGGAGGCGCTCCTGTCGCGCCGCCGCCCTCCAGATTAATCACGAACGGGGCGACTGCGGCAGGGTGGACGACCCCGATCGGGCCCCGATCCGCCCCCGGGACGCTCCGGAGCGCACCTCGGGGGCGCCCGGAGCAGGTGGCTCACGCCCCCGGGCGGCCGGCCGAGCGGGCCTCGGCGAGCGCCCGCAGGGTGCGCGCGTCGGCGACGGCCCGCTGCTTGGCGATGCCGGGCTGGATGCCGAGCACGGGCAGGCTGGTGCCGTCGCTCAGGTCGAGGAAGACCCAGGGGTCGCCGGCCCGGAGGTTGACCCGGACGATCTCGGCCCAGTCCAGCCGACGCCGCCGGGTGAGGTTGACGACGGTGACGCCGGACTCCTCGGCGACGGCCTTGGGCCGGGCCAGCATCAGCAGCACGCCGTCCAGGATCAGCGCGGTCAGCACGAAACTGAGCCGCTCCCCCGGGCCGAGGCCGTCCAGCAGCATCGCGACCGTGGTGAGGACCACGAACAGCACGACGGCGGCGGCGAGCAGCACGGCGCGGGTGTGGCCCGGCCGGAACGTGACGGGCAGGGCGGGCAGCTCCGGCCGCCCCGCTGCGGTGTCCGCCATGAGGATCTCCGAAGGGGGTGTCAGAGGCGGCAGGCGTGGATGGCGGTGGTGAGGATGGCGCGGGCGCCGATCTCGTACAGGTCGTCCATGATCCGCTGGGCGTCGGCGGCCGGGACCATCGCGCGGACGGCGACCCAGCCCTCGTTGTGCAGCGGGGAGATGGTCGGGGACTCCAGGCCGGGGGTGAGCGCGACGGCCTTCTCCAGCTGCTCGACCCGGCAGTCGTAGTCCATCATCACGTACGTCCGGGCCACCAGGACGCCCTGGAGGCGGCGCAGGAACTGCTGGGCCTTGGCCTCCGTCGTCTCGTCGGCGGTGTCGCCGGTGCGGCGGATCACGACGGCCTCGGACTTCATGATCGGCTCGCCGAAGACCTCCAGACCGGCGTTGCGCAGCGAGGTGCCGGTCTCCACGACGTCCGCGATGACTTCGGCGACGCCCAGTTCGATGGCGGTCTCGACGGCGCCGTCGAGGTGGACGACGGAGGCGTCGACGCCGTTGTCGGCGAGGTGCCGGGCGACGATGCCCTCGTAGGAGGTGGCGACCGTCTTGCCCTTGAGGTCCTCGACGCCGCTCGCCGCGCCCGGCTTGCCGGCGTAGCGGAAGGTGGAGCGGGCGAAGCCGAGGGGGAGGATCTCCTCGGCCTCGGCGCCGGAGTCGACCAGCAGGTCGCGGCCGGTGATGCCGATGTCGAGCCGGCCGGAGGAGACGTAGATGGCGATGTCGCGGGGGCGGAGGTAGAAGAACTCGACCTCGTTGCCCGGGTCGACGATGCGCAGTTCCTTGGACTCGCGGCGCTGCCGGTAGCCGGCCTCATGCAGCATGTCCGCCGCAGGGCCGGAGAGGGAACCCTTGTTGGGGACGGCGATGCGCAGCATGAGGTCGGCTTCCTTCGTGTGGTTTCTTACGGGGACGGGGCTCAGAGGTGGGCGTAGACGTCGTCCAGGGAGATGCCGCGGGCGACCATCATCACCTGGACGTGGTACAGCAGCTGGGAGATCTCCTCGGCGGCCGCTTCCTTGCCCTCGTGCTCGGCGGCCATCCAGACCTCGGCGGCCTCCTCGACGACCTTCTTGCCGATGGCATGGACGCCCTTGTCGACCAGCTCGGCGGTGCGGGAGGTGGCGGGATCGCCGTGGGCGGCCTTGTGCTGGAGCTCGGTGAACAGCTCCTCGAACGTCTTCTTGGACATGGTGCCGCCCACTCTACGGGTTGTGCGGACCGCCCTGGCGCCAGGGTTCGGATACTGAACGCAGCGTCGCCGCCGTCGCCACCGCCGCGGTCACCGCCTCGTGGCCCTTGTCCTCGGTGGAGCCCTCGATACCGGCCCGGTCCAGCGCCTGCTGCTCGGTGTCGCAGGTCAGGACGCCGAAGCCGACGGGGACGCCGGTGTCGACGGAGACCTGGGTGAGGCCCTGGGTGACGCCCTGGCAGACGTACTCGAAATGGGGGGTGCCGCCGCGGATGACGACGCCGAGGGCGACGATGGCGTCGTAGCCGCGTCCGGCGAGGCCCTTGGCGACCACCGGCAGTTCCCAGCTGCCGGGGACCCTGAGCAGGGTCGGCTCGCTGATGCCCAGGTCGTGCAGGGCGCGCAGGGCGCCGTCCACCAGGCCGTCCATCACCTTCTCGTGCCACTGCGCCGCGATGACGGCGACCCGCAGGTCGCCGACGTTGCTGACGGACAGTTCGGGTGCACCCTTGCCGCTCACGTTGCTCCTCGTGCTCTTTCGTTACTGGTTGCCGCAGGTGGACACGGCGGTGGTGTCCAGCCAGGGCAGGTCGTGGCCCATCCGGTCCCGCTTGGTGCGCAGGTAGCGGAGGTTGTGCTCGCTCGCCTGGACCGGCATCGGTTCGCGGCCGGTGACCTCGATGCCGTGCCGGACGAGGGCGTCCTTCTTGTCGGGGTTGTTGGTCATCAGGCGGACGCCGCGCACGCCGAGGTCCGTCAGGATCCGGGCGCCGGCGGCGTAGTCCCGGGCGTCGGCGGGCAGCCCGAGTTCCAGGTTGGCGTCCAGCGTGTCGCGGCCGCGCTCCTGGAGTTCGTAGGCGCGTAGTTTGGACATCAGGCCGATGCCGCGGCCCTCGTGGCCGCGCAGGTAGACGACCACGCCGCGGCCCTCGGCCTGGATGCGGGCCAGCGAGGCGTCGAGCTGGGGGCCGCAGTCGCAGCGCTGGGAGCCGAAGACGTCGCCGGTCAGGCACTCGGAGTGGACCCGGACCAGCACGTCGTCGCCGTCGCCGAGCTCGCCGTGCACCAGGGCGACGTGCTCGACGCCGTCCACGGTGGAGCGGTAGCCGTACGCGGTGAAGGTGCCGTGCGCGGTGGGCAGCCGGACCTCGGCCTCGCGGCGGACGGTGGGCTCCGCGCTGCGGCGGTAGGCGATCAGGTCCTCGATGGAGATGATCGTCAGGCCGTGCTTGCGGGCGAACGGGATCAGCTCGGGCAGCCGCAGCATCCGGCCGTCCTCGCCGGCGATCTCGACGATGGCACCGGCCGGGCGCAGGCCCGCGAGGCGGGCGAGGTCGACGGCGGCTTCCGTGTGGCCGTTGCGGACCAGGACGCCGCCGGGGCGGGCGCGCAGCGGGAAGACGTGGCCGGGGCGGACCAGGTCGGTGGGTTCGGCGGTGCCGCTCGCCAGCAGCCGCAGCGTGGTGGCGCGGTCGGCGGCGGAGATGCCGGTGGTGACGCCGTGCGCGGCGGTGGCGTCCACGGTGACCGTGAACGCGGTCTTCATGGACTCGGTGTTGTCCTCGACCATCTGCGGCAGCCGCAGCCGGTCCAGTTCGTCGCCCTCCATGGGAGCGCAGACCAGGCCGCGGCACTCGCTCATCATGAAGGCGACGAGTTCCTCGGTCGCCTTCTCGGCGGCGATCACGAGGTCGCCCTCGTTCTCCCGGTCGGCGTCGTCGACGACCACGACCGGGCGGCCGGCCGCGATGTCGGCGACGGCCTGTGCGACGGGGTCGAGGACCAGGTCCTCGGGGCCGTCGGCGGTGTAGAGGATAGGTGCCGCGCTCATGCGGGCGCTCCTTCCATGACGGGCCGCGGTCCCCTGCGGGAGCGCAGCCACCAGTCGCGCAGGCCCCACAGGACGAGCGCGCCGTAGATGACGTAGACGAAGCCGGAGAAGGCGAAGCCGTTGGCGAAGTTCAGCGGGACGCCGACCAGGTCGACCAGCAGCCAGGCGAACCAGAACTCGACCATGCCGCGGGCCTGGGCGTACATGGCGACGATCGTGCCGACGAACACGTAGGCGTCCGGCCAGGGGTCCCAGGACAGGCTCGGGTAGGCGGTGAACAGGCCGCCGACCGCGAGGGTGCCGACGGCGGCGGCGCCGAGCAGCACGGCGCGCTCGCGCCAGGTGGCGAAGCGGACGGCGATGGTGCCGTCCTGGGCCTGCCGGCGGCCCCGGTTCCACTGCTGGAAGCCGTACCCGGCGACCACCATGACGACGATCTGCTTGCCGGCGCTGCCGGACAGGTGGGCGGTGGCGAACGCGGCGAAGAGGATCAGGCCGGAGAGGAACTGCACCGGCCAGCTCCACAGCGAGCGGCGCCAGCCGAGGGCGAGACCGAGCAGACCTATGACGTTGCCGATCATGTCCGACCACTTGATGTGCTGGTCGAGGAGGACGAACGCCTCCGAATTGAGCCAGTTCACCGGGCGCCCCCCTGGGCGCCGAGCAGTCGCTCGACGTACTTGGCGATGACGTCCACCTCGAGGTTGACCGGGTCGCCGGGCTGCTTCACGCCGAGCGTGGTCAGGGCGAGGGTGGTCGGGATGAGGCTGACGGTGAAGTAGTCGGGGCCGGCGTCGACGACGGTGAGGCTGATGCCGTCGACGGTGATGGAGCCCTTCTCGACGACGTACCGGGCGAGGTGGGCGGGCAGCGAGATCCGGACGATCTCCCAGTGCTCGGAGGGCTCGCGCGCGACGATCTCACCGGTGCCGTCGACATGGCCCTGCACGATGTGGCCGCCGAGGCGGGCGCCGACGGCGGTGGGGCGCTCCAGGTTGACCCGGGAGCCGGTGGTGAGGGCGCCGAGGCTGGAACGGTTCAGGGTCTCGGCCATCACGTCGGCGGTGAACTCGTCGCCCTCGTGGTCGACGACGGTGAGGCAGACGCCGTTGACGGCGATGGAGTCCCCGTGCCGGGCGCCCTCGGTGACGACGGGGCCGCGCAGCCGGAAGCGACAGGCGTCGCCGAGGGTCTCGACGGCGGTGATCTCGCCCAGCTCTTCGACGATTCCGGTGAACACTTCCCGGGTCCTCCTGCCTCTTGGGCACGGACTCCGGGGCATCTGTCGACAGCCGACAGGACGTACGGACGACGGCACGGGTGTGGCGCTCGTCGGTCGGACCTGTCCCCCGAGGACGGGCCCGAAACAGCCGGCGACGCGCACATGTGCTCGTCCGCCGCGCACTGCCTCCCATCCGGACTTTAACCGTCGGTCCAGGAATTTCACCTGGTCAACCGGTCGCTGGAGGCGACCGGGTCGCGGACTGTAACCGCCGGTTCGGACTTTCACCGACCCCGGAGTGCGCTGCTTCTGGTACAGAGCCAGTGTGCCACGCCTGATCCACGCCCAGTCGGGCGGAGGCTGTGGGGTGGCTCACAGCCGGGCCTTTCCGGCCCTCGACAGGTCCGTACCTATTGACGCTTTGGTCTAGTCCTCTCTAGTGTCTGCGCGACCTCCCCTCCCGTGACCGGCCCGGCGGTGGTGACGACGGCCCTTGCCCGCCGCCGGGCCACCCAGGTCCGGGGTGCGGGCGTCTCCTGCGGGGAAGGCTTACCGCCGTGCGGTGGACGATCGGACGTGACGGGTTGCTCCGGGCGGGGCTCGGAGTGCTGGCCGGCACCCAGCTGGCGCTCGGCCTGTGGGTGCTGCTGCTGCCGGAGCTGTTCTGGAAGTGGCCGTGGGTGTCGCACCTGCCGCCCTACAACGAGCATCTGCTGCGGGACTTCGGCGGGGCCGGGCTGGCGCTGGCCGTGGTGCTGTGCGCGGCGGTGGTGACGATGGACCGGCGGCTGGTGCTGACCTCGCTGGTGGCCTACCTGGTCTCCGCGGTGCCGCATCTGCTTTTCCACGCCCGGCATCTGACGCCCCTGTCGGCGGCGAGCGGCGCTGGGTTCATGGCGCTGCTGGGGACGGCGGTGGTGCTGCCGGCGGTGCTGGTGTGGCTGGCGGTGGGGAAGGGGGGCGGTGGGGAGGGCGCGGCGGCTTCCTGACGTTCTGGTGGCTTCCTGACGGGACGGCGGCGGCGCTCCGCCGTTCCGAAGACCCCTAGCGTTCCGGTGGCGCGAAGAGTTCGGTCTGGGCGCTGTCGCGGGCCGTCAGGAGTGCCCCGCGCAGCACGGCCTCGCCGCCCAGCGGGCTGGCCCGTACCTCCGTGGGCAGGGGGGACATCCGGGCGAGGCGGTGGTGGACCCGGCCGGCCAGCGCCGTCCCGCCCGCCCGGCCGATCTCCCCGGCCAGCACCACGCAGCCGGGGTCGAGGACGGAGACCACGGCGGCGGCGCCGAGGGCGACCCGGTCGGCCAGGGCGTCGAGGAAGCGGCCGGCGGCCGGGTCGGCGTGGCACGCGGACGCGGCGGCCGCCACGAGGGCGGCGGCGTGCGGCGGGGCGTCCGCGGTCCCTGGACCGGCGGCGTACGGCGGGGCGTCCGCAGCCCCTGGACCGGCGGCATACGGCGGGGCATCCGCAGCCCCTGGACCGGCGGAACGCGGCCGGACATCCGCGACCCCAGAACCGGCAGCGTACGGCGGGGCATCCGCAGCCCCTGGACCGGCGGAACGCGGCCGGGCATCCGCGACCCCAGAACCGGCGGAACGCGGCCGGGCATCCGCGACCCCAGAACCGGCAGCGTACGGCGGGGCATCCGCAGCCCCTGGACCGGCGGAACGCGGCCGGGCATCCGCGACCCCAGAACCGGCGGAACGCGGCGGGGCGTCCGCGGTCTCCGGACCGGCGCCGCGCACCCCGTACTCCCCCGCCAGCGCGACGATCGCCGACGCCGACGCCAGGGAGTGGAAGCCGCCGCCGCAGTCGGTGGCCGACGGCAGGCCCGTGGTGCCCGGCACCGGCAGGAAGCCGACCTCGCCGGCGCCCCCGGAGGCGCCCCGCCGCACCGCCCCGTCCAGGACCAGCGCCGCGCCGATGCCGAGATCCAGCCAGAGCAGGACGAACGTGTCCCGGTCCCGGGCCGCGCCGTCGCGCTGTTCGGCCAGGGCGGCGAGGTTGGTCTCGTTCTCGACGCTCACCCGGGACTCCGGGAACCGCTCCTGGAGCGCGGCCACCAGGCGGCGGTGCCAGGCGGGCAGGCCGCCGGAGTCCCGCAGTTCGCCGCCGGCCGGGTCGATCAGGCCGGGGGCGCCGATGCCGACCGTGTGCAGCCGGTCCGCCCCGGCGACCTTTGCGGCCCGCTCGACCAGCGCGACCGCCTGCTCCACCGCCGGTCCGGTCCCGGCGTCGTCGCGGATCGGTCCGGACGCCTCGGCCAGTACCCCGCCGACCAGGTCGGAGACGAGTACGGAGACGCCCTCGGTGCGTACGTCGAGGGCGGCCAGGTGGGCGAGCCCGGCGACGATCCCGTACAGCTTGGCGTTGGGGCCGCGGCGCTGCTCCCCCGCCTCGCCGACCACCTCGATCAGGCCGGCCGCGGTGAGCCGTTCGACGAGGTCGGCCACGGACGGCCGGGACAGACCGGTGAGCTGCTTGAGCTGCGCGGCCGTCAACGGGCCCTCCCGCTGGAACAGTTGGAGGGCGAGCCGGTCGTTGATGGCCCGGGCGGTGCTCGGAGTGGCGGGCATGCCGGGATCCTTCCAGATCGACGGGCCGGGGCCCGCGGCCGGTTGCCCGCTATCTATAAGGCAACCTTCCTGATAGTTTACGCCCGCAGCCGGACACAGCGGCGCACGGACACGACGGAGGGGCCGGGAATGAGCAGTGCGGTGGTCTACCAGCCACGTGAGGTACGGCGCGCCCGCTACGCCGTGGCGGCCGTCTTCGCGGTGCACGGCTCGGTCACCGGCTCGTTCGCGACCCGGGTGCCCTGGATCCAGGAGCACGCCGGGGTCAGCGCGGGCCAGTTGGGCCTGGCCCTGGCCTTCCCGGCGCTCGGCGCCTCGCTCGCCATGCCGCTGGCCGGCCGGATCAGCCACCGCTTCGGCGCCCGCACCGCCCTGCGCCTGCTGCTGGCCGGCTGGACGCTGTCGCTGATCCTGCCCTCGCTGGCCCCGAACCTGCCCACCCTGTGCCTCGCCCTGTTCGGCTACGGGGCCACCGCGGGCATGGCCGACGTGGCGATGAACGCGCTGGGCGTCGAGGTGGAGAACCGGCTCGACAAGTCGATCATGTCGGGGCTGCACGGCATGTGGAGCGCGGGCGCCCTGGTCGGTTCGGCGGCCGGCACGCTCGCCGCCCACCTCGGCGCGGACGCCCGGCTGCACCATCTGCTGGCCGCCGCCGTCCTGACGGTGCTCGGCGTGGTCATGTGCTCCTGGGTGCTGGACCTCCAGCCGGCCGAGGACGAGGCGGCCCCGCCGCGGTTCGCGCTGCCGCCGCGGTCCGCGGTGCTGATCGGCGCGGTCGGGTTCTGCGCGGTCTTCGCGGAGGGCGCGAGCCTGGACTGGTCGGCGGTCTACCTGCGCGACCAGCTCGGCACCTCGCCGGGGCTGGCGGCGGCGTGCACCACCGGGTTCACCCTGACGATGGCGCTGTCCCGGTTCGCCGGCGACCGGATCGTGGACCGGTTCGGCGCGGTGCGCTCGGTGCGGGTGAGCGGTGTGCTGGCCGCGCTCGGCGGTGTGCTGGTGGTGATCGGCGGCCACCCGGCGGTGGCGATGGCCGGGTTCGCGCTGCTGGGCCTCGGCATCGCGGTGGTCGTGCCGCTCTGCTTCGCGGCGGCGGGCCGCAGCGGCAGCAACCCCTCGCTGGCCATCGCGGGCGTCGCCACCATCACGTACACCTCCGGGCTGGTCGCGCCGAGCGCGATCGGCGGCCTGGCCGAGGCCACCAGCCTGGTGGTGTCGTTCGGGCTGGTGACCGTGCTGGCCTGCGGTCTGGTGGCGTTCGCGGGCGTGCTGCGGGCCGGCGACCGCACCCCGCTGAAGGTCACTGCGCCGAGCGCAGCAGTCCCCGGCCGACGGTCCTGAACTCCTCGCTCCACGGGGCCGGCCGCATCGTCGCCGGGTCCAGCCGGACCAGGACCCGGCTGCCGCGGGCGTACGTGGTCGCCCCGTCCGCCGAGCAGAACCGGAAGCCGTACGTGAGCCCGGTCCGGCCCAGCCGCTCCAGCCACAGGTGGACGGCGTATCCGCCGGGCCGGGTGACGGGTGCCTCGTAGCTGATCCGCAGTTCCTTGACGGCGTTGCAGGCGTCGCCGGCCGCCGCCCAGTCGCCGGTGTACCGGTGGCCGTACGCCTCCCACAGCTCGCCCCAGGCCCGCTCGACCAGCACCGGGTAGCGGGCGTTGTGCAGCAGGCCGAGGGCGTCCAGGTCGTCGAAGTGGACGGTGACGGGGACCAGCCGGCCGGGAGAGAGGACGGGGGCGGACGGGGCTTCGGCGGTCATGGGCGGTGCTCCTGGGACGTACGGGATGATTGCCGCCTACACGAATCGGCGGCTCCGCTCATCCTAAGCAGGCGCTCATCAGGGCGAAGCATGCCCGGTCAGCCCTGACAATGGTCCGGACGAACCGCACGGAACGCAAAACCAGAACGAGGAAAGCGACACCCCATGGATCTCGGCGTCCGCTGGAAGCTGCACGGTGACGGGCGCACCCCCGCCCCCGGTGCGGTGGTCCGCCCCGACGAACGGCTCTCCTGGCCCCGCACGGTCGGGCTCGGCGCCCAGCACGTGGTGGCGATGTTCGGGGCGTCGTTCGTGGCCCCGGTCCTGATGGGTCTCGACCCGAACCTCGCGATCATGATGTCGGGTGTCTCGACCGCGATCTTCCTGCTGGCCACCCGCGGCCGGGTGCCGAGTTACCTGGGCTGCTCGCTGTCCTTCGTCGGGGTCGCCGCGGTGATCCGGGCGCAGGGCGGCACCAGCGCCACGGTGACCGGCGCGGTGCTGGTGGTGGGCGTCGCGCTGTTCCTGGTGGGTCTGGCGGTGCAGAAGTTCGGGGCCCGGATCATCCACGCCGCGATGCCGCCGGTGGTCACCGGCGCGGTGGTGATGCTGATCGGCTTCAACCTGGCCCCGGTCACCGCCTCCACCTACTGGCCGCAGGACCAGTGGACGGCGCTGCTGGTGATGCTGTTCACCGGTCTGGCCGTGGTGTGCCTGCGCGGTTTCTGGTCCCGGATCGCGATCTTCCTGGGACTGGTCTTCGGGTACGTGCTGTCGTTCGTCCTGGACCGGATCTTCGGGAAGATCCACTCGGTGGACGGCAGCGGCAAGGTCACCGACCACTGGCGGCTCGACTTCTCCGCCGTCGGCCAGGCCGACTGGATCGGGCTGCCCTCGTTCCACGGGCCGACCTTCCAGTGGTCGGCGATCCTGGTCGCCCTGCCGGTGGTGATCGCGCTCGTCGCGGAGAACGCGGGGCACGTCAAGGCGGTCGGCGAGATGACCGGCGACCCGCTGGACGACAAGCTCGGTACGGCGATCTCCGCCGACGGCATCGGTTCCGTGCTGTCCACCGCGGTCGGCGGCCCGCCCAACACCACGTACTCCGAGAACATCGGCGTGATGGCCGCGACCCGGGTCTACTCCACGGCCGCCTACTGGGCCGCCGCCTGCTTCGCGCTGCTGTTCGGCGTCTGCCCGAAGTTCGGCGCGGTGGTGGCCGCGGTCCCGGGCGGTGTCCTCGGCGGCATCACGGTCATCCTGTACGGCATGATCGGCCTGCTCGGCGCGCAGATCTGGACCAACGCCCGGGTGGACCTGCGCAACCCGCTGAACCTGGTGCCGGCCGCCGCGGGCATCATCATCGGCGTCGGCGGGGTCTCACTGAACTTCACCGACACCTTCTCGCTCAGCGGCATCGCGCTCGGCACCGTCGTCGTCATCACCGGCTACCACACGCTGCGCGCCTTCGCCCCCGCCCACCTCAAGACGCAGGAACCGCTGCTGGACGAGGGCACCTCCTCGTACGACCAGGAGGACGGTCACCGCGCCAAGTCGTAGGCGTAGGACGGGGAGAAGGTGCCCGGTGCGCCCTTGCAGCCGTCCGACTCCCCGGGCAGCTTGATCCACAGGTAGGCGTCGATCCGGTCCGCGCCGGTCCGCAGCGTCGGCGCGGCCCCGATCCGGCGCCCCGCCGGGTCGCACCACGCGCCGTCGGCCGGGGCGCCGTTGCCGTTGCGGCTGGTGTCGACGACGGCACCGAGGCCGGCCGGTCCGCCGAGGGCGTCGAGCACCGCGCGGTCGTAGGCGGTCTCGTCGGCGGTGCGGTGGAAGTTGGCGACGTTGCTGAAGATCCCGTCGGAGGAGGCGGCCGAGGCGGCGCCCGCCCGCTTCAGCCACCCGGCCTGTTCGCCGGGCGGGTGCCAGCCGGAGTGACCGGCGTCGTAGTAGACCCGGGCCTTCGGGTTCGCCGCCTTGAGGACCCGGCCGGCCCGGGCGAGGGCGGCGAAGCGGTCGGCGCGCTCCCGGTCGGACAGGCAGTCGGCCTGGGCGACCGAGTCGGGCTCCAGGACGACGACGACCTCGGCCGAGCCCAGCCCGGCGGCGAACCGGTCGATCCAGTCGGCGTAGGCGGCCAGGTCGGGTGCCCCGCCCTCGGAGTGGCCGCCGCAGTCACGGTCGGGTATCGCGTACGGCACCAGCACCGGGACCCGGTCCTGGGCGGCGCCGCCCGAGGTGACGGCGCGGACCCGGGCGGTGATGGTGTCCGGGGTGAAGTCGGCGAACCAGACGGCGGCGGGGCGGCCGGCTATCCGGCCGGCGATGACCGCGTGGCGCGGGTCGCCGGGGTGGGCGGCCACCCAGTCGAGGACCTGGGAGTCGGGGTGGCGGTAGAGCCGGGCGGCCGGGTCGGCGGGACGCGGTGTCCCGGCGGTCGTCGCGGGCGTGGGCGCCGGGGTCGGGGTCGGGGTCGGCGTGGCCGACACGGCCGGGGAGCGGGCGAGGGACGGTGCGGGCGAGGACGGCTCCGCGGTGCCGGGCGCCGGCCGCAGCGACCGGGTGACCGGCGGCCGGGCCACGTCCGTACGGCCGCCGCCGGCACCGCCGTCCTCCCCCGGCGCGGACAGCGCGGACAGCGTGCCGGCGACCGTGCCGGCCGCGGTCACGACGGCGGCCACGGCGACCATCAGGCCGCGCCGGGCGGCACGGCGGCGGGCGGCCCGGCGCGCGGCGAGCCGCCGGGTACGAAGGCCGGACACGATACGGATCCCCTCCCCACGCGGCGAGCACGTTCCCCCGTTGTGAGGAAGCTACGGGCCCGCCGGTCCTGCCGTCCCCCTGAAGCTGCGACTCTGCCCCCATGCCGCACTGTCGACACGTCCCCACGGCCACCGGCTCGGTGGACACCGTCCTGTCCCGGATGCGCGCCCTTGACGCGACGCTGCCCGCCGGTGACGGGATCGCGGTCTTCAACCGGGTCTATCTGACCGTCACCGAGGCCGTCGCCCGGGACATCGACGGCGGCCGCTTCCCGGACGCCCGGGCCGCGAGCACGCTGGATGTACGGTTCGCCGAGCGCTACCTCGCCGCGGTCGACGCGGTGGCGGACGCGCGCCGGCCGCCCGCCTGCTGGCGGCCCCTGTTCCAGTTCCGCCGTCATCCCCAGGTACGTCCGCCGCAGTTCGCGCTGGCCGGCGTCAACGCGCACATCGGCCACGATCTGGCGCTCGCCGTCGTGGACACCTGTCGTACGCTCGGCTGCGCGCCCGGTGACCTGGAGGACGAGTTCGACCGCGTGGGCGAACTCCTCGGGTCGCTGGAGGAGCGGGTCCGCGAAGATCTGATGCCGGGTCCCGATCTGCTCCGGATCGCCGACCCGCTGACCCATCTGCTCGGCTCCTGGAGCCTGGAGCGGGCCCGGGACGCCGCCTGGGTCGCGGCCCGCACCCTGTGGGCGCTGCGCCGGCTGCCGGACCTGGCCGGCGAGTTCGCCGCACGGCTGGACGAGGCGGTCGGTCTCGCGGGCCGCATGCTGCTCACCCCGCTGCCCGGCTGACTCCCGCCCGGCGCGGAATTCCCGTACCTCCGGCGGGTGTTGACCCTTCGGTCACACCGACGGCGAAGGAGCACAGGTATGGCGATCCCGCTCGGACTCGGTCTCCCGCAGATGCGTCAGTACGACATCGGCACGGACGTCCCGGAGGTGGCCCGCGCCGCCGAACGGACCGGATACACCAGCCTGTGGGTCTTCGAGCGCGCCCTCGTCCCCGAACCCGCCACCCAGGGGCTGTACGGCATCGACGGCCTGCCCTGGCCGGACGAGTACCGCTCGGTGGCCGAACCGCTGGTCACACTGGCGCTGGCCACCGCGGCCACCGAGCGGGCCCGGCTCGGCACCAGCGTGCTGATCGCCCCGCTGCACCTGCCGTTCCAGCTCGCCAAGACCCTCGCCACACTGGACGCGGCGAGCGGCGGCCGGGTGGTGGCGGGCTTCGGCACCGGCTGGTCGCACGACGAGTACGCGGCGGCGTCGGTACGGCCGTTCGCGCAGCGCGGCCGGGCGCTGGACGAGCTGATCGCCGTGTGCCGCGCGGTGTGGGGCCCGGACCCGGTGGCGTACCAGGGCGACTTCACGAGGATCGGGCCGGCCGTGGTCGGCCCCAAGCCCGCGCGCCCGATTCCGATCCTGCTGGCGGCGGGCAACGCGCGCGCCCGACGCCGGCTGGTCGACCACGCCGATGGCTGGCTGCCGGTGGGCGTGGGCGTCCAGGCGGTGTCGGAGCAGTGGCGGCAGCTGCGCGACCTGGCCGCCGAGCGCGGCCGCACCGAACCGCTCCGGGCCACGCTGCGGGCCAACGCCCGGTACCGGCCGAAGACGTACGACGGCTCCGGCCGGCGGCCCTTCCACGGCAGCGTCGACCAGATCGTCGCGGATCTGGCCGCGCACGCCGCGATCGGCCTGGACGAGATCATGATCGACCTCCAGGCGGGCCTGCGCGACGCCGAGGAACTGAAGGACGTCGCCGCCGAGGTGTACGAGAAGGTCCGCGCGGCGGGGATATGACCCGTCCCTCATCTCAGTCCTCCGGCAGCTCGACGGGCGCGATGGCGTCGTAGACGTCACCGGGCCCGGGGTTGCCGGGGTCGGTCGCCCCGCCGAAGTGGCGCATCACGCCCCAGACCGCGTTCAGCGCGGTCTGCACGGCGCCCTCGGCCCAGCCCGCCGTCCAGGAGATGTCGTCACCGGCGAGGAAGATCCCGCGTTGGCCGGCGGGCAGCCGGTCCTGCATGAAGTGGGTGAACAGGCGCCGCTGGTAGCGGTAGTGGCCGGGCAGGTTGGCCTTGAACGCGCCCATGAAGTACGGCTCGTTCTCCCAGGAGACGGTCACCGGGTTGCCGATGACATGCCCCCGGATGTCCACTCCGGGATAGATCTCGCCGAGCGACTTCAGCATGACCTCCATCCGCTCGTGCGCGGACAGCGGCAGCCACTTCAGGCTGTCGTCGCACCAGGTGTAGGAGAGGCAGATGACGGCGGGCCGGTCAGGACCGTCGTCCAGGAGGTAGGTGCCGCGCGTCATGCGGTCGGTGAGGGTCATCGACATGACGTCCCGCCCGGTGCGCGCGTCCTTGTCCCGCCAGAACGGCCGGTCCACCGGCACGAACAGCTTGCTGGACTCCATGTAGTGGGTGCGCTCGACGGCGGTCCAGTGGTCGATGGGGAACAGCGCGTCGTCGCAGGCGATCTGCGAGAGCAGCATCCAGGACTGGGCGGTGAAGACGGCCGCCGGGTAGGTGCGGATGTCGCCGTCCGCGTCGGTCACGGTGATCCGGTCGCCCGCGGTGCGGTGCAGCCGGGTCACCGCCGGGCGGGGCGCGCCGCGGTCGTGCAGGCTCGCCAGCGAGGTGCCGTACGGCCAGTGCACGGTCTTCTCGGGCGCCCGCTCCCACAGCCGCAGCGGCAGTTGCTGGGAGCCGCCGACGATGCCGCGGTGGTGGTCGTCGGCCTCGGTGTAGACGACGCGGAGGATCTCCAGGACGGAGTTGGGGAAGTCGGTGTCCCAGCCGCCGGTGCCGAAGCCGACCTGGCCGAAGATCTCCCGGTGCCGGAAGGACTTGAACGCCTCGGAGTCGCAGAGGAAGCCGTAGAAGGTCTGGTTGTCGAGCTTCTCGACCAGCCGCGCCCAGATCTCCCGGACGCGCGGCACGTCCCGCTCGCGCAGGGCGCGGTTCATGGCGGAGAAGTCGGCGCCCTCCTCCAGGCAGCGGGCCCAGGCGGCGGCGACGTCCCGGTAGACCTGGGGCAGGTCGGCCGGGGTCTCGGCGTAGTGGGTCGCGCCCTTGAGGTCGATGACGGTGGAGGGGGTGGCCGCGCAGAGCGGGTTGGGGAAGGGCCGGGTCTCCAGGCCCACCAGGTCGATGTAGTGCTTCAGGGCGGTGGAGGAGGGCGGGAAGCGCATCGCGCCCAGTTCGGCGGTCAGCCCTTCGGTGCCCGCGCCCTCGAAGCCGACGGTGCGCAGCCGACCGCCGATCCGGTCGGCCTCGTACACGACCGGTTTCAGGCCCATCTTCATCAGCTCGTAGGCGGTGACGACGCCGGAGAGCCCGCCGCCGATGACGGCGACCTGGGTGCCGTGCTCGGTGGCGGGTATCTGGCCGAGCCCGGCCGGGTGGGCGAGGAAGTCGTCGTAGGCGTACGGGAAGTCCGGGCCGGACATGGTGATCGGCGGCTGCTGCCCGTCGGGGTGCGCTACGGCGGTGGGCACCGTGAACGTCATGGGGTGCGGGCTCCTTGTTCGGAAGGTGTCAGATGAGGGAGCCGTACAGGCCGGGCCGGCGGTCGGCCAGGTACGGGTTGGCCGCGCGGGAGGCGGTGAGGAGGACCGGGTCCGCGTCGGCCAGGACGAGTTCCTCGGCGCGTCCGGCGCGGGCGCGGGCGACGCCGTCCGGTCCGGCGAGGACGGACCGCCCGACGAACTCGAACCCGCCCTCCGCGCCGACCCGGTTGACGTACGCCACGTACAGCTGGTTCTCGAAGGCCCGCACCGGCACGAGGGATTCGGCGACGAACTGGAACGGGTGCGGCTGCGCGGTCGGGACCAGCAGCAGGTCGGTGCCGGCCAGCGCGTGGGCCCGGACGTTCTCCGGGAACTCGACGTCGTAGCAGATCAGCAGGCCGACGGTGAGACCGGGCAGCTCGGCCTGGACGACGGGGCGGTCGCCCGGGGTGAAGTGGTCGCGCTCGTAGCGGCCGTAGAGGTGGGTCTTGCGGTAGTTGGCGAGCCGGGTGCCGTCGGCGGCGACGAGCTGGACGGAGTTGTGGACGCGGTCGCCGTCCCGCTCGGGGTAGCCGTAGGCGACGGCGAGGCCGTGCCGGGTGGCCGTCGCGGCGATCGCGTCGGCCGCGTCGCCGTCGGCGGGCTCGGCCAGCCGGGCGAGGCCCGCGCCGATGGCGTACCCGGTCAGGAACAGCTCCGGCGTCACCAGCAGCCCGGCGCCCGCGGCGGCGGCCCGGCCCGCGGCCGCGTCGAGGACGTCGAGGTTGGCGGCGACGGAGCCGGGGCGGCCGGAGCTCTGGAGCAGGGCGGTGCGCATGGGGGTTCCTCACCGAGGTCGCGGGGGGCGCGGGGGGTCGCTCAGACGCTACGGGCGGTGGCCCGGGGGCGACAAGCGACGACTGTTGCGGGCCGACCCGCCGTTCGTTGCGTTGTTCGGGCACCTGGCGGCGATTCGTTGCGTACGGGGCGGCCGCCCTCCCCGATCGCCCTCCCAGGCCGCCTCCCCGGTCATCCACTCCAGTCATCCGCTCCAGTCATCCACTCCGGTCATCCACTCCAGTCATCCACTCCGGTCATCCACTCCAGTCATCCACTCCGGTCATCCACTCCAGTCATCCACTCCGGTCATCCACTCCGGGCCACCGTCACCGCCGTGCCGACGTACACCAGGGCGAACAGCGCGAACACCGTGCCGTGCGAGGCGTGCGAGGCGACCGCCGCGTACCCGGCGTACACCAGGACCGTGGCCAGCCCGGTGCCCAGGCTCGCGACCGAGGTGAGGGTGGCCCGGCCGGCGTCCTCGATACGGTGCTGGAGCCGGACGTCGGCCAGTACGGTCGCCAGTTGGAAACCGCCGAAGGCGACGGCCACCAGGACCAGGGCGGCCGGGGTGCCGGCCCCGGCGCCGGCCGCCAGGGCGGCCGCGGAACCCGTGAGCAGCCAGGCCAGTCCCCGGTCGCCGAGGCGTTCGGCCGGTCCGGCCGCCAGGCTGCCGGCGGTGGCCCCGGTCCAGATCAGCAGGAGCAGCAGCGGAACCTCCGCGTCCGGCACTCCGGTCTCGCGCACCAGCAGCGGGGTGTACTCGTCGAGCGCGCCCCACACCGCGCCGACCGCCGGGACCAGCAGCAGAGCCCGGCGCAGCGACCGTCCGGCGCGCACCGCGGCGAGCCCGGCGCGCAGGGTCGCGGCCCAGCCGGCGCCGCCGCCCGACGGTGCCGGGTGCTCCGGGAAGCGGGTCGCGATCGCCGCGGTGAGCAGACAGACCAGGACACTGGCGGCGCCGACGGCCGGGTAGCCGCCGTACCCGAAGACCGGCCCGGCGCCGCCCATCGCCGCCATCACGGCCAGCAGTCCCGCCGCGCGGGCCCGGCCCATCAGGCGGGCGTACCGGTCGGCCGCGCCGAGCCGGACCAGTTCCTCGTAGACCAGGGCCTCCAGCGCGCCGGAGCCGAGCGCGCCGCGGATGCCCCACAGGACGAAGCCGGCCGCGAACGCCGGGTACGAGGGGATCAGCACCCACAGCGCGAAGCCCACCGAGGTGAGCAGCGGTCCGAGCCACAGCAGCAGCCGGCGGGAGACCGCGTCGGCCCAGGCGCCGGACGGCACCTCCAGCAGCACTCCGGTCAGCGACCACAGGGCGAAGAGCGAGGACGTCTGCCAGATCGACAGACCGGTGTCGGCGAACAGCAGCGCGTACACCGGGTACAGCAGCACGAAGTCGTCGAGGAACGCGTAGCCGTACAGCGTGGCCGCGAGCCGCCGGAGACCGGCGGCGGGCGCACGCGGGGGTGAGAGAGTCATGGGGCCTTCCCGGGAGGACGGATCGGACGCCGGTGGTACGGCGGCCGAGGCGGCCCTCGGGAGGCACGACGGGTGGATCAATGTCGCCAGGTCATGGCAGCGATGGTAGTCGCGGCGGGGCGGCGGGGCCGGGGATTTTCCGCGGCCCCCGGTTCCCCTGTCCGTTCGGGCTCAGGCGGGCGCGGCCGACGAGAAGCGCCGCAGCAGCGGGGAGAGTACGAGCACGGACTTGGTGCGCTCGACGAACGGCTCCCCGGCGATCCGTTCCAGGACCTGCTCGAAGTGCCGCATGTCGGCGGCGAGGACCTGGGCGACGGCGTCCGCGTCCCCGGTGACGGTGGAGGCGGCGACGACTTCCGGGTAGCGCTCCAGCCCGCGCCGGATGGTCTCCGGCGAGGTGTTGCGGCGGCAGTGGATCTCGACGAAGCCCTCGGTCCGCCAGCCGAGCGCGGCGGGGTCGACCCGGACGGTGAACCCGGTGATGGCGCCGGTGGCGCGCAGCCGGTCCACCCGCCGTTTGACCGCGGGCGCGGACAGGCCGACCAGGTGCCCGATGTCCGCGTAGGAGCGGCGGGCGTCCTCGGCGAGGGCGCGCACGATGCGTTCGTCGAGATCGTTCAGCATGGGACCGCGTACCCGACCGCTCAGCTCCAGCTGGCGTGCAGCGGCTTGCCCTCGGCGTAGCCGGCCGCGCTCTGGACGCCGACGACGGCCCGCTCGGCGAACTCCTCCAGGGAGCCGGCCCCGGCGTAGGTGCAGGAGGAGCGGACGCCCGCGATGATCGAGTCGATGAGGTCCTCGACGCCGGGGCGGGCCGGGTCGAGGAACATCCGGGAGGTCGAGATGCCCTCCTCGAACAGCCCCTTGCGGGCCCGGTCGTACGCCGACTCCTCCGAGGTGCGGTTGCGCACCGCGCGGGCCGAGGCCATGCCGAAGGACTCCTTGTAGGCCCGGCCGTTCGCATCGTGCTGGAGGTCGCCCGGGGACTCGTACGTCCCGGCGAACCAGGAGCCGATCATGACGTTGGAGGCGCCGGCGGCGAGCGCCATCGCCACGTCCCGGGGGTGCCGGACACCACCGTCGGCCCACACGTGCTTGCCGTACTTCTTCGCCTCGGCGGCGCACTCCAGTACCGCGGAGAACTGCGGCCGGCCGACGCCGGTCATCATCCGGGTGGTGCACATGGCGCCGGGGCCGACACCGACCTTGATGATGTCCGCGCCGGCCTCGATCAGGTCCCGGACGCCCTCGGCGGAGACGATGTTGCCGGCCACGACCGGCACCTTCGGGTCCAGGTCGCGGACCAGCTTGACGGCGCTGATCATCGACTCCTGATGGCCGTGCGCGGTGTCGATGACGAGGGTGTCCACGCCCGCGTCGAGCAGCTGCTCGGCCTTGCCCGCCACATCGCCGTTGATGCCGACGGCGGCGGCGACGCGCAGCTTGCCGACCGCGTCGACGGCCGGGGTGTAGAGCGTGGCGCGCAGGGCGCCCTTGCGGGTGAGGATGCCGGCCAGCCGGCCGTCCTGGCCGACGGCGGGGGCGAAGCGCCGGTTGGCGGCGTCCAGGGTGTTGAACGCCTCGCGCGGATCCTGGTCCGCGTCGACCAGCAGCAGGTCCTTGGACATGACCTCTTCGAGCTGGGTGAAGCGGTCCACGCCGCTCAGGTCGCTGTCGGTGACCACACCGACCGGCCGACCCGCCTCGTCCACGACCACCCCGGCGTTGTGCGCGCGCTTGGGCAGCAGGGAGAGCGCGTCGGCGACGGTCTGGTGCGGGGCCAGCACGATCGGGGTGTCCAGCACGTGGTGGCGGCTCTTGACCCAGCGCACGACGTCGGTGACGACCTCGATCGGGATGTCCTGCGGGACGACCACGAGGCCGCCGCGCCGGGCCACCGTCTCGGCCATGCGGCGCCCGGCGATGGCGGTCATGTTGGCGACGACCAGCGGGATGGTGGTGCCCGTGCCGTCCGGGGAGCGGAGGTCCACGCCCTGCCGCGAGCCCACGGCGGAGCGGCTCGGCACCATGAAGACGTCGTCGTACGTCAGGTCGTACGAGGGCTGGATGTCGTTGAGGAAACGCACGTGCTGCACATCCCAGTCGATCAGAGGTGGCCCCCGGACAGGTCAGCCAGGGGGAAAGAGCACGTACTTCATTCTTTCACGACCGGCCCCGAGGGCGCCCCGGGCAGAACGTCCAGGCTGCCCGGGAGCGCCTGGGAGGAACCTCCAAAGCCAGTCGGTTCATCCGTGCCCACGAAGCCATGAGCCCATGAATCCGTCAGCCCATGAATCCGTCAGCCCATGAATCCGTCAGCCCACGGGTCTCTGAGTCCACCGGTCCCTCGGCCCACCGGTCCCTCGGCCCACCGGTCCCTCAGCCCACCGGTCCCTCAGCCCACCGGTCCCTCAGCCCAGCGTGACGAAGAGCCCCGGGCCGCGGTCGGTGGCCTCGGCGAACACTTCCTCGGCGACCTGCCACTCCTCGGGCCGCGCCGCGGCGTAGCCCCGCCAGTTCTCCACGACCAGGACCAGGCCCCGCTCGCCGGCCCCCTCGGGCCAGACGGAGGGGTCGGCCAGGGAGTCCGCGAGGGCGTCCCAGTTGCGGCCGAACCACTCGGGCAGGCCGAGGACGCGGGCGCAGCGGTCCATCAGGCCGGCCTTGTCGGTGACCCCGTCGAGGTCCAGCGCGACCACGATCCGGCCTGCCGGATCCGATGCCGTCTCCGCCATCTCCGCTCCTTCCTGTCCTACCTGTCCTACCTGTCCTTCCTGATGCCGCGTCACATGCCGTCCGGGTCGGACCGGTTGAGCGCGGACCGGGGGGCCGCTCCGGCCGCCATCAGGTAGTCCGCGGCGGAGGTGTCCGTCACCAGGCTGGTGACCAGGCCCGAGCGCAGCACCGCGTCGATGGCCGCCGCCTTGCGCTGTCCGCCGGCGATCGCCACGACCTCGGGGATACGCCGGAGCTGGTCGGCCTTGACCGTGATGCACCGCTCCCCCAGGTCCCGGCCGACCCGGCGCCCCTCGGCGTCGAAGAGGTGCGCGGACATCTCGGCGGCGACGCCGAGCGAGGCGTAGTGGCCGCGCTCCTCGTCGCTGAGCATGTCGTGCACCGTGGAGATGCCCGGCTCCCAGGAGCCGATGGAGACGCAGGCGACGGTGACCTTGTCGAAGTACTCGAAGGCCCGCGCGATGCCGGTCTGGTGCCGCAGCGCCTCGGCGGTCGCCGCGTCCGGCAGCAGCATCGGCGCGTAGATGGGGTGGGCGTCGCCGCCGGAGACCTGGGCGGCGCGGCGCACCGCCTCCACCGAGCCGCGCTCGGCGGTCCCCGCGTCGTACACGCCGGTCAGCTGCACCACCGTGCACGGCGGCAGCCGGTCCAGGGCCGCCGCCATGTGGATGGTGGAGCGGCCCCAGGCCAGGCCGAGCACATCCCCCTCGTTGACCAGCTCGCCGAGCAGGTCGGCGGCGACCTCGCCCAGGTTCTCGGGGTCGGGGGTCTCCTCGGCGTCGGCCGGGGACTCCACGACGACCGCGTGGCGCAGCCCGTAGCGGGCGCGGAGCGCGTCCGAGCGCTCGGCGTCCAGCTCGGCCGGCACCCGGATCTCGATGCGTACGAGGTCCCGTTCGAGGGCGGTCTCCAGGACCCGGGCCACCTTGAAGCGGCTGACGCCGAACTCCTCCGCGATCTGGATCTTGGACTTGCCCTCAAGGTAGAAACGGCGGGCCATGGCCGCCGCCTGGACCAGCTCAGCGGGTCCCATCCGCATGGCTGCGCGGCCCGCCGACATACCCGACACGGCGCTCTCCTCACTGCTGTTCACACTCTGGATACGCCGTTCATCCTCGCAGATACGGCGCACTTGATCAGCCCGGACGGGAGCCGTTCACGTACTCGTCCTTCAGTGGACGTCGGCGGGCGTCCGTACGCGCCGCCCGTCAGTGGGCGCACGCCCAGGACGCCGCCGCGGTCGCCCCCTCGGCCTGCGCGCGCAGCGCCCGCACCGCTTCGTCCGGGTCCGACGCACCGTACACGGCCGAGCCCGCCACGAAGACGTCGGCGCCCGCCTCCGCGCACCGCTCGATGGTCGCCGCGGAGACCCCGCCGTCCACTTGCAGCCACAGCTCCAGGCCGTGCTTGGCGATCAGCTCCCGGGTGCGCCGGATCTTCGGCAGCATGATGTCGAGGAACGCCTGTCCGCCGAAGCCCGGTTCCACCGTCATGATCAGCAGCATGTCCAGCTCGGGCAGCAGGTCCTCGTACGGCTCGACGGGCGTGGCCGGCTTGAGCGCCATGGAGGCGCGGGCGCCCTTGGCCCGGATCTCGCGGGCCAGGCGTACGGGGGCGGCGGCGGCCTCCGCGTGGAAGGTGACGGAACCGGCCCCCGCCTCGACGTACTGCGGTGCCCACCGATCGGGCGCCTCGATCATCAGGTGGCAGTCCAGCGGGGTGTCCGTCGCACGGGCGAGGGACTCTACGACCGGCACGCCGAGCGTGAGGTTGGGGACGAAGTGGTTGTCCATGACGTCCACATGGAGCCAGTCGGCTCCCCGCACCGCCTTCGCCTCGTCCGCGAGGCGGGAGAAGTCGGCGGACAGGATGCTGGGGTTGATCTGCACGGCCATGGTGCAAGCCTGCCATGCCCGGCCCCGCCGGGTCTCCCCGGTACGGACCTGGTCCCACCGAGACGGGCTCCGAGCGTTCCGACGGGCCCTCGCCGGTCACGTCCGTGTCCGTCCGGACACGGGGCCGAGGATGCGGCGGCCGCACCGGCCGCCCCGCGAACGACCCCAGCGGCAACCGGCTCAAGGTGCCCGACGCGGAGGCACCCGGCCCGAACGTCAAGCCGTCCGCCGCACAACCGCCAGATACATCGCATCCGTCCCGTGCAGATGCGGCCACAGCTGCACGTCCGGCCCCTCGCCCAGTTCCGGCACGCCGGGCAGCAGCGGTCGGGCGTCGATCAGTTCGGCGCCCGGCACCTGCTTCAGCACGTCGGCGACGACGGCCCGGGTCTCCGCCAGATGCGGGGAGCAGGTCGCGTAGCCGACGATCCCGCCGACCCGCACCGCCTCCAGCGCGCCGCGCAGCAGCCCGCGCTGGAGCGGCGCGAACCCGTCCAGGTCCGCGGGCCGGCGCCGCCACCGTGCCTCGGGCCGCCGCCGCAGCGCACCGAGCCCGGTGCACGGCACGTCCACCAGCACCCGGTCGAAACTCCCCGGCTGCCAGGCGGGCAGGGTCCCGTCGGCGGCGATCACCTGGTACGGCCCCGGATTGCCGGCCAGCGCCTTGGCCACCAGCCCGGCGCGGTGCGGCTGCTTCTCGGAGGCCAGCAGGAACGCGCCGCGCTCGGCGGCCAGCGCGGCCAGCAGCGCGGCCTTGCCGCCGGGCCCCGCGCACCCGTCCAGCCACCGCCGGTCGGGCCCCTCCAGTGGCGCGTTGGCCACGGCGAGGGCGACGAGCTGACTGCCCTCGTCCTGCACCCCGGCCCGCCCGTCCCGCACGGCCTCGACCGCCCCGGGCTCCCCGCCCTCGGTCAGCCGCACGGCATACGGCGACCAGCGCCCCGCCACGGCGGCGTCCTCGCCGAGCAGTTCCTCCGTCGTGGCCCGGCCGGGGCGGGCGACCAGCGTCACCTCGGGCCGCTCGTTGTCGGCGGCCAGCAGTTCCTCGATGCCGGCGCGGGGGCCGCCGAGGGAGTCCCACAGCGCGGAGACCACCCAGCGCGGATGCGAGTGCACGACGGCGAGGTGCTCCTCGGGATCGTCGTCGTAGGGCGGGGCGACCTTCTCGATCCACCCGTCCAGATCGTCCCGGGCGACCTTGCGCAGCACGGCGTTGACGAACTTGGCCCGCCCGTCCCCGAGCACCACCCGGGCCAGTTCCACGGAGGCGGACACCGCCGCGTGGCTGGGAATCCGCGTCCCCAGCAACTGGTGCGCCCCGAGGCTCAGCACGTCCAGCACCGGCGGATCGACCTCGCGCAACGGCCGGTCGACGCACTCGGCGATGACGGCGTCGTACGTCCCCTGCCGCCGCAGTGTCCCGTACACCAGCTCGGTGGCGAGCGCCGCGTCCCGCGCGTCGAAGCCGTCCGCCTCCCGGGCCTTGCGCAGCAGCGGCGGCAGGACGAGGTTGGCGTAGGCGTCCCGCTCGTCCACGGCCCGCAGCGCCTCGAAGGCGAGGATGCGGACGGGGTCCTTCTGGGGCCGCCGGTAGGGCTTGCCGGGCTTGCGGGGACGACGAGGCTGCTCGCTCACGAAAAAGGTGCTCCGGAGATGGGAAGAAGTACTCCCGCCAGCCTACGTCGGCCCAGACCCGTCCCGGACGTCAGCCGCCCAGCCGCTCCCCGTCGCCGATCCGCACCCCGCGGGCCCAGTCCGCCGCCCGCATCGGCTTCTTGCCCTGCGCCTGCACCCACAGCAACTCGACGGCGTACGAACCGGTGCCGACGTACACGTTGTTCTTGCCGACGGCCAGCTGCCCGGGGGCGAGGTCGGCCCGCTCGGCGACCGGCACGGCCTGCACCAGCTTGAGCCGCTCACCGCGGAACGTGGTCCAGGCGCCGGGTGCCGGGGTGCAGCCGCGCACCACCCGGTCGACGCGCAGCGCGGGCGCGGCCCAGTCGACATGGGCGTCCTCGACGGTGATCTTCGGGGCGAGGGTGACGCCGTCGGCGGGCTGCGGTACGGCCTTCAGGGTGCCGTCCGCGATGCCGTCCATGGTCGCGGCGAGCAGGCCGGCGCCGGCGAGGGCGAGCCGGGTCAGCAGGTCGCCGCTGGTGTCGGTGGGCCGGACCGTCTCGGTGAGCGTCCCGTACACCGGACCGGAGTCAAGACCCTCCTCGATCAGGAAGGTGGAGGCACCCGTGATCTCGTCGCCCGCCATCACGGCGTGCTGCACGGGCGCCGCTCCGCGCCAGGCGGGCAGCAGCGAGAAGTGCAGGTTGACCCAGCCGTGGGCCGGGACATCGAGGGCGACCCGGGGCAGCAGGGCGCCGTAGGCGACGACGGGACAGCAGTCGGGCCCGATCTCCCGCAGCCGCTCCAGGAACTCCGCATCGCGCGGCCTGGCCGGCTTCAGCACCTCGATCCCGGCCTCCTCGGCCCGCTCGGCCACGGGCGAGGCGACCAGCCGGCGCCCGCGCCCGGCCGGCGCGTCGGGCCGGGTGACGACGGCGGCCACCTGGTGCCGCCCGGAGGCGATCAGGGCGTCCAGGGCGGGAACGGCGACCTCGGGGGTACCGGCGAAGACCAGCTTCATGGGTGGGACGGGCCTCTCGGGCGGGGACGGTCGGCGGGCAGCGCACCAGTCTACGAGGCGGACCACCGCAGAGATCAAAACCCCCGAAGGCCGAAACCCGAGGGAAACCCGAGGGGGCGCACAAACCAACCCCCCACGCCCCACCCCGTGACCCAGGGACCGGTCCCGCGTTGTCAAGAAAGAGTTGACCACGGGCCCCCGGACGGGCCCATTCCTTTCAACGCCGGTTCGAGAGGCTTGTTCATGGCCGACCACGCAACTCACGACGCCCAGGCTCGGGCCAGCCTGCACCTGCTGGTGCGGGACATCGAGCGGGTCCGCCGGCAGGTGGACGCGCTGCGCACGCTCACCGCCCAGTTGGGCAACGTCTACCGCCCGCGCCGCTCCGGCCCCTCCACGGGCTTCGTCGTCTACGGGCGGGCCCCCGCGCCGACGGTCCGTCTTGCCCAGGAGCTGCGGGACAGTGTCGAGACGCTGGTCACGGCCGCCGTGGACTTCGACCGCTCGCTCGGCTTCTCGTGGGACGCGGTGGGCTCCGCCCTCGGGGTCACCAAACAGGCGGTGCACCGCCGGTACGGCGCGCGCCGCGCGGCCCAGGCCGCCCCGCCGGAGTCCGAGCACACCCCGGAGACCCCGGGCTCCCGCACGGTGAACGTGGGGGCGGGCATCTCCCCCGTCCCCACGGTCCCCGCCGCCCGCTCCATGCCGACCCAGCCGACGGCGGGCAGTTCCGCCCTGCGCGAGGACTCCCGGCCGACCGCCTTCCCCGGCCCTCGCAACGGCTGACCGGCGCGCACCGCACCCGCGCTCTGCCCTCCCGTCTCCTCCCGGGAGGGCAGCCGTCGTTCTGGCAAGAACACGCAGAACGCGCCTCGTCCCGCGCCACCGCCGGACGCCGCCTCACCCGATGTCCGGCGGATCGACCCGCACCCGCACCACCCCACCGCCTCCGCCGCCACCACCGCTACCGCCGCCGCCCCCGCGTGCCATCCGCGCCGCCTGCGCGGTCTTCAGCGCCGAGGTGAGCGCCGCCCCGCGGCCGGGCGGCACCCGCACCAGCGCCCGTTCCCAGTGCTCCCCCGGTGGCGGCGCGCCCGGCCGCCGGGCCCGGCCCGCGGCGGTCACCGGCATCGGAACGGGTCCCAGCACCTCCGCCTCGGCCGGCAGTTCCACCGCGCCGAGGAACTCCGCCACGGCCTCCGGCGGCCCGGAGACGGCGGCCATCCGCGACACCGGCGGAAAACCCAGTTCGGCCCGCTCGCCCAGCTCCCGCACCGCGTGCCCGACGGGGTCCCACCGCACCAGCGCCTGCACCGGCCTCAGCGTCGGCTCGGCGACCACGACCACGGTCCCGCCCGCCGGCTGCGGCCGCACCAGCGCGGCGGCCGCGATCCAGCGCCGCAGCGCGTCCTCACCGGCCCGCAGGTCGGGCCGCCCCAGCATGGCCCAGCCGTCGAGCAGCAGCGCCGCCGCGTACCCGCCCTCGGCGACCGGCTCGGCACCCGGCGTACTGACCACCAGCGCGGGCGACCCTGGCACCGTGTCCAGCACATGTTCCCGCCCGGAGGTCCGCACCGGTACGGCGGGAAAGGCCCGCCCCAGCTCCTCCGCGGTGCGCCGGGCCCCCACCACCTGGGCGCGCAGCCGGAACGCCCCGCACTCCGGGCAGTGCCACCCGCCTTCCTCGCGCCCGCACCAGCCGCAGCGCAACGCCGCTCCGGCCGCCGGCCCCTCCAACGGCCCGGCACAGTGCCGGCACCGGGCCGGCGCCCGGCACCCGGCACACGCCAGCCGCGGTACGTAGCCCCGCCGGGGCACCTGCACCAGTACCGGACCCTGCCGCAGTCCGTCCCGGACGGCCTGCCAGGCGAGGCTCGGCAGCCGGGCGGCCCGGGCGGCCTCGTCCCGGGCCAGGTCGCCGTCGCCGACGGTCCGCACCAGCGGAGCGGCGGCCCGCACCCGCTCCCGGGTGGCGACCAGCGGCCGCGCCCAGCCGCTCTCCACCAGCTGAGCGGCCTCCACGGTGCAGCTCCAGCCGCCCAGCAGGAAGGCGCACTTGTCCTGGGCCGCGCGCAGCAGCAGCACCTCCCGTGCGTGCGGCTGCGGGGCGTGCTGCTCACTGTGGCTGTCGTCGCCGTCGTCCCACAGAGCGACCAGCCCCAGTTCCCGGACCGGGGCGAACATGGCCGCGCGGGTCCCGATCACCGCCCGTACGGCGCCCCGCCGCACCGCGAGCCACTGCCCGTACCGCTTCTCGGGCCCGGCGTCGGCGGTGAGCACCGCGTGCCGCCCCTCGCCGAGCACGTCTCGCAGCGCCGTGTCCAGCCGGGCGACCGCCCGCCCGTCCGGCAGCACGACGAGCGCGCCCCGTCCGGAGGCCAGCGTCGCCGCCACGGCCTGGGCCAGCTCCTCGCTCCACTCGGGTCCCGGCAGCGCGTTCCACACAGCGCGGGGCGCGCTCCCCGAGGCCAGTGCCGCCACGAACGCCGGCCCCTGCGCGTACCGCTCCCAGGAGCCCGCCGCCGGGGCGGGCGGCGGCGGCAGCGGCTCGGGGGACGCCCGCCGCTCGGCCCGCGCGTTGCGCGGCGGCACGGCCAGCTGGAGAACGTCCGCGAGGCTGCCCGCGTACCGGTCGGCGACGGCGCGGGTCAGCGCCAGCAGTTCGGGGCCGAGCACCGGCTCGGGCGAGACCACCTGGGCCAGCGCGGCCAGCGGCCCGGCGTAGTCGGACTCGGCCCGTCGCTCGACCAGGAACCCGTCGATGAGCGCCCCGCCCTCCCGCCGCCCGCCCCGGACCCGCCCCCGCCCGGCCCCGAACCGCACCCGCACCCGCACGCCCGGCTGCGCCTCCGCGTCCAGCTCCGCCGGCACCGCGTAGTCGAAGTACCGGTCGAGATGCAGCACGCCCTTGTCGACCAGCACCCGCGCGACCGGCAGCTCCTCGGCGACCGCGGCCCCCCGCCAGGTCCGCGGCTTGGCCCGCGGCACAGCAGCCTTCCGCACACTCTCCCGAATCAGCGCGAGCTGCTCAGGCGGCGCCCCCTCCCCGCCCCCGCCTGCCTGCTCGTTCTCGCTGCTCACACCTGCATTCTTACCAAAGCCCACTGACAACGGACGGGGTCCGGCCGCCGGTCCGGGACGGACCGAGGCCCGGCGCCCCCCGAAGGGACCGCCGGGCCTCGGACAAGTCGATGGATCGGTGGACCTACAGCCCCGTGGCCTTCCGCAGGGCCTCCACGCGGTCCGTGCGCTCCCAGGTGAAGTCGTCCAGTTCGCGGCCGAAGTGGCCGTACGCCGCGGTCTGGGCGTAGATCGGGCGGAGCAGGTCGAGGTCGCGGATGATGGCGGCCGGGCGGAGGTCGAAGACCTCGTCGATCGCCTTCTCGATCTTCTCGTGGTCGATCTTGGCGGTGCCGAAGGTCTCTACGAACAGGCCGACCGGCTCGGCCTTGCCGATCGCGTAGGCGACCTGGACCTCGCAGCGGGAGGCGAGGCCCGCGGCGACCACGTTCTTGGCGACCCAGCGCATCGCGTAGGCGGCGGAGCGGTCGACCTTGGACGGGTCCTTGCCGGAGAAGGCGCCGCCGCCGTGGCGGGCCATGCCGCCGTAGGTGTCGATGATGATCTTGCGGCCGGTCAGGCCGGCGTCGCCCATCGGGCCGCCGATCTCGAAGCGGCCGGTGGGGTTGACCAGCAGACGGTAGTTCTCGGTGTCGAGCTTGATGCCGTCGTCGAGCAGCGCCTTCAGCTCCGGCTCCACGACGAACTCGCGGATGTCGGGGGCGAGCAGCGACTCCAGGTCGATGTCGGAGGCGTGCTGCGAGGAGACCACGACCGTGTCGAGGCGGACCGCCTTGTCGCCGTCGTACTCGATGGTGACCTGCGTCTTGCCGTCCGGGCGCAGGTAGGGGATCGTGCCGTTCTTGCGCACGTCGGACAGGCGCTTGGAGAGGCGGTGGGCCAGGAAGACGGGCAGCGGCATGAGGGTCGGCGTCTCGTCGGAGGCGTAGCCGAACATCAGGCCCTGGTCGCCGGCGCCCTGCCGGTCCAGCTCGTCAGTGTCGTCACCTGCGGCGGCGCCCCCGACCCGGCTCTCGTAGGCGGTGTCGACGCCCTGCGCGATGTCCGGCGACTGCGCGCCGATGGAGACCGAGACGCCGCAGGAGGCTCCGTCGAAGCCCTTCTTGGAGGAGTCGTAGCCGATCTCCAGGATCTTGCCGCGCACCAGGGTGGCGATGTCGGCGTAGGCCTTGGTGGTGACCTCGCCGGCCACGTGCACCAGGCCGGTGGTGATGAGGGTTTCGACGGCGACCCGGGACGACGGGTCCTCGCGCAGAAGCGCGTCGAGAATGGTGTCGCTGATCTGGTCAGCGATCTTGTCGGGGTGGCCCTCGGTCACGGACTCCGAGGTGAACAGGCGACGGGACACAACGCTCCCTGGGGTTGCAGCGGCTGCTGGCTGATCATGGTCGGACGGCACGGGGAGCTGCACCCGGCGACGTCCGTGAACAGTTTATCGGTCGCACTCGGTCGCGGGCCCACCCGTCTCGACTCTCAAGAAGGCTGTGACCTGCGGCACGCGCATTCTGACCGATGACCTGCGTCCTTGGCCAGGGCCGCCACGCACGGATGTGCGAGGCGCAGGCGTGTCGGAGGGTGCACGAGACATCAGGTGAGCCGTCCGGCCACCAGGTCCCACACGGTGTCGGCCAGCGCTTCCTTCGGCCCGTGCGGTACGGGGGTCTCGGTGCCGTCGGCGCCGAGCACCACGGCCTCGTTCTCCTCGGCTCCGAACGTCTTGCGCTCCCCCACCTCGTTCACCACGAGGAGGTCGCAGCCCTTGCGTTTCAGCTTGGCGCGCCCGTTGGCCAGCACGTCGTCCGTCTCGGCGGCGAAGCCGACGATCACCTGTCCGGGGCGGGCCCGGCCGGCCGAGATCTCGGCGAGGATGTCCGGATTGCGCACCAGGGCGAGCGGCTCGGGCTCCTGGCCGTCCTTCTTCTTGATCTTGCCGGTCGCGTAGACCGCGGGGCGGAAGTCGGCGACCGCCGCCGCCATCACCACCGCGTCGGCGTCCGGCAGGGCGGCCAGCACCGCCGCGCGCAGTTCCACGGCCGTCCCGACCGCGACCACGTCCGCCCCGGCCGGGGCGGGCAGCGCCGCGTTCGCCGAGAGCAGCGTCACCCGGGCGCCGCGGGCGGCGGCCGTACGGGCGAGGGCGTAGCCCTGCTTGCCGGAGGAGCGGTTGCCGAGGAAGCGGACCGGGTCGAGGGGCTCGCGGGTGCCGCCGGCGCTGACGACGACATGCCGGCCGGCCAGGTCGGGTTCGGTCGTGCCGCGGGCGAGGACCCGGCGACACAGCTCGTAGATCTCGGCCGGGTCGGGGAAGCGGCCCTTGCCGGTGTCGACGCCGGTGAGCCGGCCGACCGCCGGTTCGATGACGACGGCGCCGCGGCGGCGCAGCGTCGCCACGTTCTCCCGGGTGGCCGGGTGCTCCCACATCTCGGTGTGCATGGCGGGGGCGAAGACGACCGGGCAGCGGGCGGTGAGCAGCGTGTTGGTCAGCAGGTCGTCGGCGAGGCCGTGGGCGGCCTTGGCGAGCAGGTCCGCGGTGGCCGGGGCGACCACGACCAGGTCGGCGTGCTGTCCGATGCGGACGTGCGGGACCTGGTGGACGTCGTCCCACACCTCGGTGGAGACCGGGTTGCCGGACAGGGCGGACCAGGTGGCGGCGCCGACGAAGTGCAGCGCGGCGGCGGTGGGCACCACCCGGACGTCGTGTCCCGACTCGGTGAACCGGCGCAGCAGCTCACCGGCCTTGTACGCGGCGATGCCGCCGCTGACCCCCAGGACGACCTTGGGCTTGTCCACCGTCTCTCCCGACCTTGAAGAACGTCTGGCCCCATCACACACCACAGGCCCGGCGGTCGCGCCGCCGGGCCTGTGGACAAGTCAGCCAAAGGCTGAAAATACTACTGGTCTGCTGTTACTGCGCCGGGCCCTCGACGGCCTCGGACGTCAGCAGCCCCGCGTTGATCTCGCGCAGCGCGATCGAGAGCGGCTTCTCGTGGACGTGGGTGTCGACGAGGGGACCGACGTACTCGAGGAGGCCCTCGCCGAGCTGCGAGTAGTACGCGTTGATCTGGCGGGCCCGCTTGGCCGCGTAGATCACGAGGCTGTACTTCGAGTCCGTGGCCTCGAGGAGCTCGTCGATCGGCGGGTTGATGATGCCCTCGGGCGCGGAGATGGAAGAGGACACGCTCTACCTTCCGATGGATGGGAAAGATTCAGTCTCAGTGACCGGAAGTGGAACCGGTAACGATCACACGACGTTCGTCAAGGCTAGCAGCTCGCGCGCCACGTCCTCGACGGAGGTGTTGACCAGGGTGCTGTCGAACTCCGGCTCGGCCGCCAGTTCGGTCTTCGCGGCCTCGAGCCGGCGCTCGATCACCTCGGGCGGCTCGGTGCCCCGGCCGGTGAGCCTGCGCACCAGTTCCTCCCAGGAGGGCGGGGCGAGGAACACCAGCTGGGCCTCCGGCATGGAGTCGCGGACCTGCCGGGCGCCCTGGAGGTCGATCTCCAGGAGCACCGGCTCCCCGGCTTCCAGCCGTTCCAGCACCGCCGCGCGCGGCGTGCCGTACCGGTTGCCCGCGAACTCGGCCCACTCCAGCAGTTCGCCGTTGGCGATCAGCTTGTCCATCTCGTCGTCCGTGACGAAGAAGTAGTGGACGCCGTGCCGCTCACCGGGGCGCGGCCTGCGGGTCGTCGCCGACACCGAGAGCCAGACCTCGGGGTGTTCCTTGCGCATATGAGCGACGACCGTGCTCTTGCCGACCCCCGAGGGGCCGGAGAGCACGGTCAGCCGCGGACGTGATTCCGGGGGTACGGGGGTCGTCCCCCGGGGTGTTGCAGCCATGCGGCGATTATTCCAGCAATACCGGGGTGGTCCGGACTCAGTTGCCGGTGCTGCCGAACTCGCGCTCCAGGGAGGCGATCTGGTTGGACCCGAGGCCACGCACCCGGCGGCTCTCGGAGATGCCCAGTCGCTCCATGATCTGCTTGGCGCGGACCTTGCCCACGCCCGGCAGGGACTCGAGGAGGGCGGAGACCTTCATCTTGCCGATGACGTCGTTCTCCTGGCCCTGCTTGATGACCTCGTGGAGGGAGGCGCCGGAGTGCTTGAGTCGATTCTTGACCTCGGCCCGCTCCCGGCGAGCCGCGGCGGCCTTTTCGAGCGCGGCTGCGCGCTGTTCAGGGGTAAGGGGCGGAAGAGCCACGCCTACGTCACCTCGGATGTCGAACTGTCGGATACGGACCGGTGAGGAACCTAGTCGCCCCACACCAGGGGAGCTACGAGCAACACGCTTGCCCGTTGACTCTTCCCGGAGACTAGCGGTCAAGGCCGCCGGAGTCAGCGAGAACAGCGGAAAAGTCCTGGTCAGCCTCTACGAGGACGGACATTTAAGACATACTTCCTCGGATTTGAGGATGTATCCAGGCTCAAGCGGCCCCGGAGCCCGCCCGGCGGGACCGCTCGGCGAGCACCAGGAATGCGGCGAGAGTCACACCGAGGCCACCGCGGCCCGGATCTCCTCGGCGAACCGGTCCGCGGACGCGCGCAGCGCGGCGGCGTCGGGGCCGTGCCGAAGGACACCCCGGCTGACGTTCGGCACCACGTTGCGCAGCACCGCGCCGAAGACCCCGGGGAGGTCGGCCGGGGTGGCGCCCTGCGCGCCGATGCCGGGCGCCAGCAGCGGACCGCCCATGTCCAGGCCGTACGAGGAGAGGTCGCCCAGGGTGGCGCCGACCACCGCGCCGAACGAGCCGAGCGGGGTCTGCCCCGCGTTCTCCTCGGCGAGGTGGGCCAGCATCGTCGCGCCGACGCTGCGGCCGTCGCCGCGGACCGCGTGCTGGACCTCGGCGCCCTCCGGGTTGGAGGTGAGCGCCAGCACGAACAGGCCCGCGCCGTTCTCGCGCGCCATGTCGACGGCCGGCTTCAGCGACCCGTAGCCGAGGTACGGCGAGACCGTCAGCGCGTCCGAGAACAGCGGGGCGTCCTTGTGCAGGAACGACTCGGCGTACGCGGCCATGGTGGAGCCGATGTCGCCGCGCTTGGCGTCCATGACGACCAGCGCGCCGGCCGCCCGGGCCGTCTCGACGGACTTCTCCAGGACGGCGACGCCGCGCGAGCCGAACCGCTCGAAGAAGGCGCTCTGCGGCTTGAAGACGGCGACCCGGTCGGCCAGCGCCTCCACCACCGTGCGGCTGAACCGCTCCAGGCCGGCCACGTCGTCGCTCAGGCCCCACTCGGCGAGCAGCGAGGCATGCGGGTCGATGCCCACGCACAGCGGGCCGCGGTCGTCCATCGCGCGGCGCAGCCGGGTGCCGAAAGGCTCGGTCATGCGGTCTCCTTGACGTCGGCGCCGACCGCGTCGGCGAGGGTGGCGTACGGGCTCTGCCGCAGGCGGGCGGCCAGGCCCTTGTGGATCGCGCGGCCCCAGAACGGGCCCTGGTAGATGAACGCGCTGTAGCCCTGCACCAGCGTGGCCCCGGCGAGGATGCGCTGCCAGGCGTCCTCGGCGGTCTCGACGCCGCCCACCCCGACCAGGGTGATCCGGTCGCCCACCCGCGCGTACAGGCGGCGCAGCACCTCCAGGGAGCGCGCCTTGAGCGGGGCGCCGGACAGGCCGCCGGTCTCCTGGACGAGTTCCGGTGCGGAGGTCAGGCCGAGGCCCTCGCGGGCGATGGTGGTGTTGGTGGCGATGATGCCGTCCAGGCCCAGTTCCACCGCGAGGTCTGCGACCGCGTCGACGTCCGCGTCCGCGAGGTCGGGCGCGATCTTGACCAGGAGCGGCACCCGGCGGGCGGTCACCGCGCGGTCGGCGGCCTCGCGGACGGCGGTGAGCAGGGGCCGCAGCGCCTCGGTCGCCTGGAGGTTGCGCAGGCCGGGCGTGTTCGGCGACGACACGTTGACGACCAGGTAGTCGGCGTACGGCGCGAGCCGCTCGGCGGACTTCACGTAGTCGCCGGCCGCCTCCTCCTCGGGGACGACCTTGGTCTTGCCGATGTTGACGCCGACGACCGTCCGGAAGACGGGCGTACGGGAGGCCAGGCGGGCGGCGACGGCCCGGGAGCCGTCGTTGTTGAAGCCCATGCGGTTGATCAGCGCCCGGTCGGCGACGAGGCGGAACAGCCGCTTCCTGGGGTTGCCGGGCTGCGGTTCGCCGGTGACGGTGCCGATCTCCACGTGGTCGAAGCCGAGCATCGCCATGCCGTCGATCGCGACGGCGTTCTTGTCGAAGCCGGCCGCGAGACCGAAGGGACCGTGCATGCGCAGGCCCAGCGCCTCGGTGCGCAGCTCCTGGTGGCGCGGGGCGAGCACGGCCGCGACGAAGGTGCGCAGCACCGGGACGCGGGCGGCGAGCCGGATCCAGCGGAAGGCGAGATGGTGGGCGCGCTCGGCGTCCATGCGCCGGAAGACGAGCCGGAAGAAGTACGGGTACATGGGTTTCCTCATGACGCCTCATGACGCCTCATGAAGAGGGGGACACCGTTTCCGGTGTCCCCCTCGGGGCTGCTAGTCGCGGGCCGCGGTCAGGAATTCCGCGTGTTCCTGGAGCGATCGGACCCCCACGTCGCCGTGGTTGAGGGCGTCGATGCCCTGCACCGCGGCGGCGAGCGCCTGGACCGTGGTCAGGCAGGGCACGGACCGGGCCACCGCCGCCGTACGGATGTCGTAGCCGTCCAGGCGGCCGCCGGTGCCGTACGGGGTGTTGACGATGAGGTCGACCTCGCCGTCGTGGATGAGCTGGACGATGGTCTTCTCGCCGTTCGGGCCGGTGCCCTCGGACTGCTTGCGGACCACGGTGGCGTTGATGCCGTTGCGGCGCAGCACCTCGGCGGTGCCGGAGGTGGCCATCAGCTCGAAGCCGTGGGCGACCAGCTCGCGGGCCGGGAAGATCATCGAGCGCTTGTCCCGGTTGGCGACCGAGATGAACGCCCGGCCCTTGGTCGGCAGCGGCCCGTACGCGCCCGCCTGCGACTTGGCGTACGCCGTGCCGAAGACCGAGTCGATGCCCATGACCTCGCCGGTGGAGCGCATCTCCGGGCCGAGCACGGTGTCGACGCCGCGGCCCTGGATGTCCCGGAAGCGGGACCACGGCATCACGGCCTCCTTGACGGAGATCGGCGCGTCCAGCGGCAGCTCGCCGCCGTCGCCGGTGGCCGGCAGCAGGCCCTCGGCGCGCAGCTCGGCGATGGTCGCGCCGAGCGAGATGCGGGCGGCGGCCTTGGCGAGCGGCACCGCGGTCGCCTTGGAGGTGAAGGGCACGGTCCGGGAGGCGCGCGGGTTGGCCTCCAGGACGTAGAGGATGTCCCCGGCCAGCGCGAACTGGATGTTGATCAGGCCGCGTACGCCGACGCCCGCGGCGATGCCCTCGGTGGAGGCGCGCAGCCGCTTGATGTCGAAGCCGCCCAGCGTGATCGGGGGCAGGGCGCACGCCGAGTCGCCGGAGTGGATGCCGGCCTCCTCGATGTGCTCCATGACGCCGCCGAGGTACAGCTCCTCGCCGTCGTACAGGGCGTCCACGTCGATCTCGATCGCGTCGTCCAGGAACCGGTCGACCAGGACCGGGCGGGACGGGCTGATCTCGGTGGACTCGGCGATGTAGGACTCCAGGCGGGTCTCGTCGTAGACGATCTCCATGCCGCGGCCGCCGAGCACGTAGGAGGGGCGGACCAGGACCGGGTAGCCGATCTCGTCGGCGATGGCCTTGGCGCCGGCGAAGGTGGTGGCGGTGCCGTGCTTGGGCGCGGGCAGGCCCGCCTCGGCCAGCACCCGGCCGAAGGCGCCGCGGTCCTCGGCGGCGTGGATCGCCTCCGGCGGGGTGCCGACGACCGGCACGCCGTTGTCCTTGAGCGCCTGCGCCAGGCCCAGCGGGGTCTGGCCGCCGAGCTGGACGACGACGCCGGCGATCGGCCCGGCCTGCGCCTCCGCGTGCACGATCTCCAGGACGTCCTCCAGGGTGAGCGGCTCGAAGTAGAGCCGGTCGGAGGTGTCGTAGTCGGTGGAGACGGTCTCCGGGTTGCAGTTGACCATCACGGTCTCGTACCCGGCGTCGGACAGCGCGAAGGAGGCGTGCACGCAGGAGTAGTCGAACTCGATGCCCTGCCCGATGCGGTTCGGGCCGGAGCCAAGGATGATGACGGCCGGCTTCTCGCGCGGCGCGACCTCGCTCTCCTCGTCGTAGGAGGAGTAGAAGTACGGCGTCTTCGCGGCGAACTCGGCGGCGCAGGTGTCGACCGTCTTGTAGACCGGGCGGATGCCGAGCGCGTGCCGCACCTCGCGGACCACGTCCTCGCGCAGGCCGCGGATCTCGCCGATCTGCTGGTCGGAGAAGCCGTGCCGCTTGGCCTCGGCGAGCAGGTCGGCGGTCAGCTCGGGCGCCTCGGCGAGCTCGTCGGCGGTCTCCTTGATCAGGAAGAGCTGGTCGACGAACCAGGGGTCGATCTTCGTGTACTCGAAGATCTCCTCGGGCGTGGCGCCCGCGCGGATGGCCTGCATGACGGTGTTGATCCGGCCGTCGGTGGGCCGGACGGACGCCTCCAGCAGCTCCTGCTTGTCGCCGCTTACGCCGACGAAGGTGAACTGGCTGCCCTTCTTCTCCAGGGAGCGCAGCGCCTTCTGGAACGCCTCGGTGAAGTTGCGGCCGATGGCCATGGCCTCGCCGACCGACTTCATGGTGGTGGTCAGCGTCGAGTCCGCGCTCGGGAACTTCTCGAAGGCGAACCGGGGCGCCTTGACGACCACGTAGTCGAGGGTCGGCTCGAAGGAGGCCGGGGTCTCCCGCGTGATGTCGTTGGGAATCTCGTCCAGCGTGTAGCCGACGGCCAGCTTGGCGGCGATCTTGGCGATCGGGAAGCCGGTCGCCTTGGAGGCGAGCGCCGAGGACCGGGAGACGCGCGGGTTCATCTCGATGACGATCACCCGGCCGTCCTCGGGGTTGACCGCGAACTGGATGTTGCAGCCGCCGGTGTCGACGCCGACCTCGCGGATGATCGCGATGCCGACGTCGCGCAGCACCTGGTACTCGCGGTCGGTCAGCGTCATCGCGGGCGCGACGGTGATCGAGTCGCCGGTGTGCACGCCCATGGGGTCGAAGTTCTCGATGGAGCAGACGACCACGACGTTGTCGTGTCTGTCGCGCATCAGCTCCAGCTCGTACTCCTTCCAGCCCAGGATGGACTCCTCCAGGAGCACCTCGGTGGTCGGCGAGAGGGTGAGGCCCTGCCCGGCGATGCGGCGCAGCTCCTCCTCGTCGTGCGCGAAGCCGGAGCCGGCGCCGCCCATGGTGAAGGAGGGGCGGACCACGACCGGGTAGCCGCCGAGCGCCTCGACGCCGGCGAGGACGTCGTCCATGGAGTGGCAGATGTAGGAGCGGGCGGACTCGCCGTGGCCGATCTTCTTGCGGACCTCTTCGACGACGCCCTTGAACAGGTCGCGGTCCTCGCCCTTGTGGATCGCCGCCACGTTGGCGCCGATCAGCTCGACGCCGTACTTCTCCAGCACCCCCTGCTCGTGCATGGAGATCGCGGTGTTCAGGGCCGTCTGGCCGCCCAGGGTGGGCAGCAGGGCGTCGGGGCGCTCCTTGGCGATGATCTTTTCGACGAACTCGGGGGTGATCGGCTCGACGTAGGTGGCGTCGGCGATCTCCGGGTCGGTCATGATCGTCGCCGGGTTGGAGTTGACCAGGATGACCCGCAGCCCCTCGGCGCGCAGGATGCGGCACGCCTGGGTGCCGGAGTAGTCGAACTCGGCGGCCTGACCGATGACGATCGGGCCGGAGCCGATGACCAGGACGGACTGGATATCGGTGCGCTTAGGCACGCTGGCCCTCCATCAGAGACGTGAAGCGGTCGAACAGGTAGGCGGCGTCGTGCGGGCCCGCGGCCGCCTCGGGGTGGTACTGGACGCTGAAGGCCGGCTTGTCGAGGAGCTGGAGCCCCTCCACCACGTTGTCGTTGAGGCAGACGTGGGAGACCTCGGCGCGTCCGAAGGGGGTGTCGGAGACCTGGTCCAGCGGGGCGTCGACGGCGAAGCCGTGGTTGTGCGCGGTGACCTCTACCTTGCCGGTCGTACGGTCCTGCACCGGCTGGTTGATGCCGCGGTGGCCGTACTTCAGCTTGAAGGTGCCGAAGCCGAGGGCGCGGCCCAGGATCTGGTTGCCGAAGCAGATGCCGAACAGCGGGGTGCCGCGCTCCAGGACGCCCCGCATCAGGGCGACGGGGTGGTCGGCGGCGGCGGGGTCGCCGGGGCCGTTGGAGAAGAACACGCCGTCCGGCTGGACCGCGTAGATGTCCTCGACGGTCGCGGTGGCCGGCAGGACGTGCACCTCGATGCCGCGCTCGGCCATGCGGTGCGGGGTCATGCCCTTGATGCCGAGGTCGATCGCGGCGACGGTGAACTTCTTCGCACCGAGCGCGGGGACGACGTACGCCTCCTGGGTGGCAACCTCCTCGAACAGGCTCGCGCCCGTCATCTGCGGCTGCTCCCGCACCCGGGCGAGGAGCGCGGCGTCGTCGGCGAGCGCCTCACCGGAGAAGACGCCGGCCCGCATGGAGCCGCGCTCGCGCAGGTGCCGGGTGAGGGCGCGGGTGTCGATGCCGGAGATGCCGACGATGTCCTGGCGGGCCAGCTCGTCGTCCAGGGAGCGCCGGGAGCGCCAGTTGGACGGCACCCGCGCGGGGTCGCGCACCACGTAGCCGGAGACCCAGATGCGGCGGGACTCGTCGTCCTCGTCGTTCCAGCCGGTGTTACCGATCTGCGGGGCGGTCGCCACGACGATCTGCCGGGCGTAGGACGGGTCGGTCAGGGTCTCCTGGTAGCCGGTCATGCCGGTGGAGAAGACGGCCTCGCCGAAGGTCTCCCCCACGGCCCCGTAGGCGCGGCCGCGGAAGATCCGGCCGTCCTCCAGGACGAGTACTGCGGGAACCTTGGCGGTTCCCCTGGTGGAGGTCGTCATCGTGCGCCTTCCGTTTCCCTCTTGTTGATCATGTCGGTCAGGGTCTCGACCCATTCGTTGTGCTCGGCCGCGTGGTCGGAGCGGAAGCCGGAGTCGATCAGCTTCTCGCCGTGCTGCCAGGTCAGGACCAGCAGGCCGCCCTCGGTGAGCACCTTGCCGGCGATGCCCTTGTCGAGCCGGGCCTCGCGCAGCGCGGCGGCCGGGACGAAGAAGTCCGCGGCGCCGGGGCGTACGACGTCGACTCCGGCGCCGGTCAGGGTCAGCTCGGCCCGGCTGCGGGTGCCCAGGCCGCGGGCGACGATGCGGTCCAGCCACTGACCGGCGGTGGTGGAGCCGTGGTAGCGGCCGCTCATGCTCAGTCTCGCCGGGCCGGGGTCGTCCGGCACGGTGGGCAGCTCGGGCAGGTCGCCCTGGAGGGTGCCGCGCCACTTCCAGCCCTCGCGCATCAGCCAGTAGACGAGCGCGACGAACAGACCGAGGCCGACGACCCAGCCGATGCGGGCGGCCCAGTCGGTCACTTGCGCCGATTCCTTCTCGGCGGCCAGCAGGATTACAGGTGTCACGTGAGCTTCCCGTCGACGAGCGTGGCCTTGCCCCGCAGCCACGTGTGTGTCACACGGCCCGGCAGCTCACGCCCCTCGTAGGGGGTGTTGCGGCTGCGCGAGGCGAAGCCCGCGGGGTCCACCCGGCCACGGTATTCCGTGTCGACGAGGGTGAGGTTGGCGGGCTCACCTGCCGAGACGGGACGGCCCTGGCCGGCTGCCTGTCCGATCTGCGCGGGCTTGACGGACATCCGGTCGGCGACGCCGGCCCAGTCCAGCAGACCCGTGTCCACCATGGTCTCCTGCACCACTGACAACGCGGTCTCCAGGCCGACCATGCCCATGGCGGCGGCGGCCCACTCGCAGTCCTTGTCCTCGTGCGGGTGCGGGGCGTGGTCGGTGGCGACGATGTCGATCGTGCCGTCGGCGAGCGCCTCGCGCAGCGCGTGCACGTCACGTTCGGTGCGCAGCGGCGGGTTGACCTTGTAGACCGGGTTGTAGGACCGGACCAGCTCGTCGGTGAGCAGCAGGTGGTGCGGGGTGACCTCGGCGGTGACCTGGATGCCGCGGGACTTGGCCCAACGGACGATCTCCACGGACCCGGCGGTCGACAGGTGGCAGATGTGCACCCGGGAGCCGACGTGCTCGGCGAGCAGGACATCCCGGGCGATGATCGATTCTTCGGCCACCGCCGGCCAGCCGCCGAGCCCCAGCTCGGCGGAGACCACGCCCTCGTTCATCTCGGCGCCCTCGGTGAGGCGCGGCTCCTGGGCGTGCTGGGCGACGACCCCGCCGAACGCCTTCACGTACTCCAGCGCCCGGCGCATGATCACCGCGTCGTGCACGCACTTGCCGTCGTCCGAGAAGACGGTGACCCCGGCCGCCGACTCGTGCATGGCGCCCAGCTCGGCGAGCTTGGCGCCCGCCAGGCCGACGGTGACGGCGCCGATGGGCCGTACGTCGCAGTAGCCGGACTCGGTGCCGAGCCGCCAGACCTGCTCGACCACGCCCGCCGTGTCGGCCACCGGGAAGGTGTTGGCCATGGCGAACACGGTGGTGTACCCGCCACTCGCCGCCGCGCGGGTGCCGGTCAGCACGGTCTCGGAGTCCTCGCGGCCGGGTTCGCGCAGGTGGGTGTGCAGGTCGACCAGGCCCGGCAGCAGCACCTTGCCGGCGGCCTCGACGACCTCGGCGCCGGCGGCGGACAGGTGCTGCCCGACCGCCTCGATGACCGGGCCGTCGATCAGCACGTCCCGCTGCTCGCCGCCGAGCACCTTCGCACCACGGATCAGGATCTTGCTCATGGGTCTTACTTCTCCTCAGTGCGAAGCGGGGCGGTCTGGGCGGGCTCGTTGCCGCCGAGCAGCAGGTACAGCACGGCCATCCGGATGGAGACGCCGTTGGTGACCTGCTCGACGACGGTGCAGCGGTCGGAGTCGGCGACCTCGGCGGTGATCTCCATGCCGCGGACCATCGGGCCGGGGTGCATCACTATGGCGTGCTCGGGCATCTTCGCCATGCGGTCGCCGTCGAGGCCGTAGCGGCGGGAGTACTCGCGCTCGGTGGGGAAGAACGCGGCGTTCATCCGCTCGCGCTGCACCCGCAGCATCATCACGGCGTCGGACTTGGGGAGCGTGGAGTCGAGGTCGTAGGAAACCTCGCAGGGCCAGGTTTCGACGCCGACCGGCAGCAGAGTGGGCGGCGCCACCAGGGTGACGTGGGCGCCGAGGGTGTGCAGCAGGTCGACGTTGGAGCGGGCGACCCGGCTGTGCAGGACGTCGCCGACGATCGTGATGCGCCGCCCGTCCAGGTCCTGGCCGATCCCGGCGTCCCGGCCGACCAGGCGGCGGCGCATGGTGAAGGCGTCGAGCAGGGCCTGGGTGGGGTGCTGGTGGGTGCCGTCCCCGGCGTTGATCACATGGGCGTCGATCCAGCCGGAGGTGGCCAGCCGGTACGGGGCTCCGGAGGCGCCGTGCCGGATGACCACCGCGTCGACGCCCATCGCCTCCAGGGTCTGGGCGGTGTCCTTGAGGGACTCGCCCTTGGAGACGCTCGAACCCTTGGCGGTGAAGTTGATGACGTCCGCGGAGAGCCGCTTCTCGGCCGCCTCGAAGGAGATCCGGGTCCGGGTCGAGTCCTCGAAGAAGAGGTTGACGACGGTACGGCCGCGCAGGGTGGGCAGTTTCTTGATCGGCCGGTCGGCGACCCGGGCCATCTCCTCGGCGGTGTCGAGGATCAGGACGGCGTCGTCGCGGGTGAGGTCGGCGGCCGAGATGAGATGACGCTGCATCTGTCAGGCTCCGTAAGGCAGTTCATTCGGGAGGATTCGGGCAGCTCGGCGCGCGCGTGGGCGCGCCGTGGCGGCCCGGCGCGGGCAGCGCTACTGGCCGGTCTTGGCGCCGAGCAGCACGGTGTCGCGACCGTCCTCCTCGGCGAGCTGGACCTTGACCGTCTCCCGCAGCGACGTGGGGAGGTTCTTGCCGACGTAGTCCGCGCGGATGGGCAGTTCGCGGTGGCCGCGGTCGACCAGCACGGCGAGCTGCACCGCGCGCGGGCGGCCGAGGTCGTTCAGGGCGTCCAGGGCGGCGCGGATGGTGCGGCCGGAGAAGAGCACGTCGTCGACCAGGACGACGAGACGACCGTCCAGTCCGTCGCCGGGGATCTCCGTGCGGGCCAGCGCGCGCGGCGGGTGCATGCGCAGGTCGTCGCGGTACATCGTGATGTCCAGCGAGCCGCAGGGCACCTTGCGCTCGGTGATCTGCTCCAGCTTGGCGGCGAGCCGGCGGGCGAGGAAGACGCCCCGGGTCGGGATGCCGAGGAGCACCACGTCGTCGGCGCCCTTGGCGCGTTCGACGATCTCGTGGGCGATGCGGGTCAGCACCCGCGCGATGTCGGGGCCTTCGAGTACGGGCCGCGCGTCGGGGGATGAACCGGGCTGGCTGTCGGGCTGTGCGTCCATAAGAAACGGACCTCCTTCTCCGCCTCACGGGACGGACCTTAAAGGACGTCGGATTTGCGCCATCCACGGTAGCAGGTGCCGGTCGCCACCCCGTCCGGGCCCCTGTCACCCCATAGGAGCACCCCCGCCACTCGTATGGCCTAATGTGGCGCCACCGGCCCGGAAGAGTCGGTGCGGACCATTCGGCTTGACGCGAGAGAGTAACGCTGCGTAACCTCACAGTGAGTTACCAGCCGCGCGGCAGGAAACCGAGCCGCCGCGTCGACACAGTGTCCGGGGAGCCATATGTCCAGCGAATACGCCAAACAGCTCGGGGCCAAGCTCCGCGCCATCCGCACCCAGCAGGGCCTTTCCCTCCACGGTGTCGAGGAAAAGTCCCAGGGCCGCTGGAAGGCCGTCGTGGTCGGTTCGTACGAGCGCGGCGACCGTGCCGTGACCGTGCAGCGCCTCGCCGAGCTGGCGGACTTCTACGGCGTTCCGGTGCAGGAGCTGCTGCCGGGCACCACCCCCGGTGGCGCCGCCGAGCCGCCGCCGAAGCTGGTCCTGGACCTGGAGCGGCTGGCCACGGTGCCGGCCGAGAAGGCGGGCCCGCTCCAGCGCTACGCGGCGACGATCCAGTCGCAGCGCGGTGACTACAACGGCAAGGTGCTCTCGATCCGCCAGGACGACCTGCGCACACTGGCCGTGATCTACGACCAGTCGCCCTCGGTCCTGACCGAGCAGCTGATCAGCTGGGGTGTCCTGGACGCGGACGCGCGCCGCGCGGTGGCGTCCCACGAGGACGTCTGACCCCACCCTCACCAGCAGAAACGTGGGGGGGGGGGGGGGGGGGGGGGGGGGGGGGGGGGGGGG
>NZ_JBQOUX010000250.1:0-805 GCF_052216785.1 Streptomyces sp. JW3
CGGTGCACTCGGCCCGGCCCGCCACCCGGCCCGCACCGGCCGGGGCCCCGCCGTCGCCGGCCGGGGCGCCGGCGGCCGTCCGGCTCCCGCTGCGCGGGGTGCGCGGCCTGATCGCCGACAAGCTGGCGCGCAGCCGTCGCGAGATCCCCGACGCCACCACCTGGGTGGACGCGGACGCCACCGGGCTGCTGGACGTCAAAGGGCAACTCGCGGCCCCGGACTCGGAGCGGATCTCGCTGCTCGCGCTGCTGGCGCGGATCTGCGTCGCGGCGCTCGCCCGGTACCCGGAGCTGAACTCCACCGTGGACACCGGCCGCCAGGAGATCGTCCGGCTGCCGTCGGTGCACCTGGGCTTCGCCGCGGGGACCGAACGGGGTCTGGTCGTGCCGGTGGTCAAGGACGCGGACCGCAGGACGCTGCCGGAGCTGGCCGCGGAGATCACCCGGCTCACCGCCGCGGCCCGGGAGGGCGCGCTGACCCCCGCGGAGCTGTCCGGCGGCACCTTCACCCTCAACAACTACGGTGTCTTCGGCGTCGACGGCTCGACACCGATCATCAACCACCCCGAGGCCGCGATGCTCGGCGTGGGCCGCGTCCTGCCCCGCCCGTGGGTCGTCGACGGCGAACTGACGGTGCGCCGGGTGTGCCAGCTGTCCCTCTCCTTCGACCACCGGGTCTGCGACGGCGGGACGGCCGGCGGGTTCCTGCGGCAGGTGGCCGACCTGGTCGAGCGGCCCGTGTCCCTGCTGCGGCTGCGGTGAGCGCGGGACAAGCGCCACGGCCCGGGGCCCCCGGTGCGGTCGAC
>NZ_JBQOUX010000251.1:0-781 GCF_052216785.1 Streptomyces sp. JW3
CCGACACCAACCGCGCCCGCAACACCTCATGCCGCACCACCAACGCCCGCACCGCAGACGCCAACACCCCCGCATCCGCATCCGCGGGTATCGCGACGCGTGCCGACTGGTAGACCTCGCGGACGTCCTGGAGTTCGACCCGGGCGAGCAGTTCTCGCATGACGGGGGTGAGCGGTATCTCTCCGGTGGCGTCGGCCGCGCCGTCCTCGGCGGGGCCGGTGGTGAGCGGGCGGGCCAGGGTGGCCAGGCGGGCCGGGGTGCGGTGCTCGAAGACCTCGCGGGTGGTGATGACGTAACCGGCCCGGCGGGCTCCGGAGACGACCGTCATCGACAGGATCGAGTCGCCGCCCAGGGCGAAGAAGTCGTCGTCGGCTCCGGTCGTCTCCTGTCCCAGGACGTCCGCGAAGAGGCCGCAGAGCAGCTCCTCGACGGGGGTGGACGGTGCGCGGCCCGGCTGGCGCACCGGCTCGGGGATGGGCAGGGCGGTTGTGTCCACCTTGCCGTTCACCGTCAGCGGCAGGGCGTCCAGCACAGTCACCGTCGCCGGGACCATGTAGGCGGGCAGTCGGTCGGCGGCGAACGCGCGCAGGTCCGCCGGAGCGGGGGTGCCGTCGGCGGCGACGTACGCCGTGAGGCGGCCGTCCCGTACCAGGACCACCGGCTGGGTGACCGCCGGGTGGGCGGCGAGGACGGACTCGACCTCGCCGAGTTCGATCCGGAAGCCGCGGATCTTCACCTGGGCGTCGGCGCGGCCCGCGAAGTGCAGCAGCCCGTCGTCCGA
>NZ_JBQOUX010000252.1:0-772 GCF_052216785.1 Streptomyces sp. JW3
CCGACACCAACCGCGCCCGCAACACCTCATGCCGCACCACCAACGCCCGCACCGCAGACGCCAACACCCCCGCATCCACACCAACCGGCGTCCTGACTCGGTTGGACTGGACGACCTCGCTCAACCGGCCGAGCCCGACCCGCTCGATCAGTTCGCACATCACCGGAGTCAGCGGCACGTCGCCCACGCCGGGCTCCCCGTCCCCGGCCGGACCGTCGCCCAGTACGTCCGCCACTTTCGCCAGCCCGGCCGGCGTCCGCTTCTCGAACACCTGCCGGGACGAGAGGGCCAAACCCGCGCGCCGGGCCCCCGACACCAGGAGCATCGACAGGATCGAGTCGCCGCCCAGGAGGAAGAAGTCGTCGTCGACCCCGACTTCCTCAACGCTCAGTACGTCGGCGAAGAGGCCGCAGAGCACCGCCTCGACCGGGGTCGAGGGCGCCCGGCCTGACCCGCTTTCCGCCTCGGGGGCCGGCAGGGCCGTGTGGTCGACCTTGCCGTTCGGTGTCAGCGGCACCTCGTCCAGCACCATCACCACAGCCGGCACCATGTATTCCGGCAACCTCGCGGCAGCGAACTCCCGCACTGCCGAAGGCTCACCGCGCGACACCACGTACGCGACAAGCCGCCCGTCCCGCGCCACGACAGCGGCCTGAGCCACATCGGGGTGGGCGGCGACGACGGACTCCACCTCACCGAGTTCGATCCGGAAGCCGCGGATCTTCACCTGGGCGTCGGCGCGGCCCGCGAAGTGCAGCAGCCCGTCGTCCGA
>NZ_JBQOUX010000253.1:0-767 GCF_052216785.1 Streptomyces sp. JW3
CCGATGTACTCGGCCTGCTCCGGGCGGAGCGTGGTCAGCTTGACGCCGAGCGCGTCGAGGTGGAGCCGGGCGACCTTCTCGTCCAGGTGCTTGGGCAGCACATACACACCGGTCGGGTACTCGTCGGGCTTGGTGAACAGCTCGATCTGGGCCAGCGTCTGGTCCGCGAACGAGTTGGACATCACGAACGACGGGTGACCCGTCGCGTTGCCCAGATTCAGCAGCCGGCCCTCGGACAGCACGATCAGCACCTTGCCGTCCGGGAAGGTCCAGGTGTGCACCTGCGGCTTGACCTCGTCCTTGACGATCCCGTCGATCCTCGCCAGACCGGCCATGTCGATCTCGTTGTCGAAGTGACCGATGTTCCCGACGATCGCCTGGTGCTTCATCCTGGCCATGTCCGAGGCCATGATGATGTCCTTGTTGCCCGTCGTGGTGACGAAGATGTCCGCCGTCTCGACCACCTCGTCCAGCGTGGTCACCTGGTAGCCGTCCATCGCCGCCTGCAACGCGCAGATCGGGTCGATCTCCGTGATGATCACCCGGGCACCCTGCCCGCGCAGCGACTCCGCACAGCCCTTGCCCACGTCGCCGTAACCGCACACCACCGCCGTCTTGCCGCCGATCAGCGTGTCGGTGGCCCGGTTGATGCCGTCGATCAGAGAGTGCCGGCAGCCGTACTTGTTGTCGAACTTCGACTTGGTGACCGCGTCATTGACGTTGATCGCCGGGAACAGGAGAGTGCCGTCCCGCTGCATCTCGTACAG
>NZ_JBQOUX010000254.1:0-766 GCF_052216785.1 Streptomyces sp. JW3
CATCCGCATACCTCATGACGAGGATGTAGCACCGCCAACGCCCGCTGTCACCCCAACCTTTCAACCTCAGCGGCAACTACTGCCGTCAGACACCACTACGGCCCCACCGGGCAGATCCGGTGGGGCCGAAATGATTTCGCGCACAAGTAGAAATCTACGCCTCGCCCGATGAGAACGAAACAGCGTCAGCCCATTCCCAAAAAGCCCGAGATTCAGCCTCTTCTCGTTCGAAAAGGCCGATTAGGCTTGCGACGTCGGCGCCAATCGGGACGTCGATTGCGGCGTGCCTGTCACCGCTCCATTCGCTCAATAGGCCGAGCCGCGAAATCTCGGCATCAAATTGCCTCGCCATGCTTGAAAAGTCCGGTGTTTCCAACAGGAAAACCCGCAATACTCTCCGCCCCGACTTCCGGACCAACCGGGCAACAGTGGTGCCATCCTCAGAAAGAGAGACGATATCGCCGAGAGAGATTCCATAAGCCCGGAAAGGGATGCAGCACAGCTCAAGCGAACCATCTTCAAGCCTCTTAAGCCAAAGCTGTTCCACCTCCCCCTCCAAACCGAACGGTGAGAGATCAGCTCGTGCAATGTAGTCGCTGTCGCCCCGACGAACCGGGCTCTCATGGACGATGAACTTCATGCGACGCTCCAGGTCAAAGCCGGATGGAAGGTGACTACCGTCCCATGCAGTCTAGGCGGTCGAGTGAGGCAACAACGACGTTCCCCACCAGCGAGGCGGCCCGCGACGGCTGATCTTCCTATCAGC
>NZ_JBQOUX010000255.1:0-752 GCF_052216785.1 Streptomyces sp. JW3
GCCCCGGGACAACGCGGCCAGCAGCGCGCCCTCCGCTATCCCGAGCCGCCGGCCGAGCCGCGCGGCCTGCCCGAGCAGTCCCAACTGGGCGGTGAACATCAGGTTGTTGAGCAACTTGACACCCTGCCCCGCACCGAGCGGTCCGACGTGCAGCACCGGATCGGCGTAGGCCCCCAGCACCCGCCGGACCCGGTCCACGTCCCGTGCCTCTCCGCCGGCGAAGACGGTCAGGCGCCCCGCCTCGATGTCGTGCGGCCCGCCGCTGACGGGCACGTCGACGATGTCGACCCCCTGGTCGGCCAGTGCCCGGACCGTGCGCGGATCGCCGGTGGTGTGCACGGCCAGCAGCGAACCGGCGGGCAGCGCTCTCAGCAGCCCACCGTCCAGGCACACCTGTCTGACCTGTTTGTCCGTGAAGAGACAGACCACGAAGACGTCCGCGCCACGTGCGGCGCCGGCGAGGGAGGCGACGGGTTCGGCGCCGTCACCGGCCAGCGCGCGGCGCACCTCGCCGTCCCGGGCGTACACACGTACCCGGTGTCCGGCCGCGACGAGCCGACGCACCATGGGCCGGCCCATCCGCCCGGCACCGACGAACCCCAGCTCCATGAGGCCGGCCTCCCGTTCCGGTGTGAAAACGCGGTTCTCAGGTGTTGTCGCCCACCGGCCCGCCGATCAGGACCGTCAACGTCTCCCGCACGATCCGCGGGTAGTGGTCGAGGTCCGGCCCGGGGTCCATCAGCCACCACTGG
>NZ_JBQOUX010000256.1:0-748 GCF_052216785.1 Streptomyces sp. JW3
GCGGGCCGCGCCGACGCCCAGGTGAAGATCCGCGGCTTCCGGATCGAACTCGGTGAGGTGGAGTCCGTCGTCGCCGCTCACCCGGATGTCGCTCAGGCCATCGTCACGGTCTGCGACGACCGGCTCACCGCGTACGTCGTGTCCCGCGACAGCGAACCGTCATCGATCCGGGCGTTCGCCGCCGAGCGGCTGCCGGAGTACATGGTCCCCGCCACCGTCGTACTCCTCGACGAGCTGCCCCTCACCCCCAACGGCAAGATCGACCAGGCCGCCCTGCCCGCCCCGGACGTGGCAGGCGGCCCGGGACGGGCACCGACGACCCCGGTCGAGGAAGTCCTGTGCGGCCTCTTCGCCGACGTACTGGGCGCGGAGGTAGTCGGGGTCGGCGACGACTTCTTCAGCTCGGGCGGCGACTCGATCATGTCGATGCAACTCGCGTCGAGGGCGCGGCGCGCCGGATGGGTTCTTTCGCCCCGGCAGGTGTTCGAGGAGCGGACACCTGCGGGGCTGGCGCGAGTGGTGGAGCCGGTCGGGACCGACAGCGCCCGTGCGCGGGATGTGGGTACCGGTGAGGTCGCGTTCACGCCGGTGATGAAGTCGGTGGGTGACACGGCGGCCAGCTCTGAATTCGCCCAGTGGATGGCCGTACTAGCCCCGCCGCAGCTCGATTCGGAGGTGCTGTCGGCCGGGGTGCGGGCGTTGCTGGACACGCACGACATGCTGCGGGCGCGTTTGGTGGCCGGCGGGG
>NZ_JBQOUX010000257.1:0-682 GCF_052216785.1 Streptomyces sp. JW3
TCCTGCGTGGCCAGGGTGTCGGCACTGAGTCGCGGGTGGGGCTGCGGCTGCCTCGTGGCGTCGACATGGTCGTGGCGGTGCTCGGGGTGTGGAAGGCCGGGGCGGCGTACGTACCGTTGGACCCGGAGTATCCGGCGGATCGGCTGGCGTTCATGGCGGCCGACAGTGGTGCGGCGTTGGTGATCGACGAAGAGTGGCTGTCCGGTGCGGCAGAGGCGATCACGGTCGAGTGCGAGGAGCCGCTGAACGTGCCCTTCGATCCAGATCGTTTGGCGTATGTGATTTATACGTCGGGGTCGACGGGGCGGCCGAAGGGGGTGGCGGTCGCGCATGGTGGTGTGGCGAATCTGGTGGCGGCGATGGGCCCGGTGCTGGGTGCGGGTCCGGGTGAGGTGACGTTGCAGTTCGCGTCGTTCAGTTTCGACGCGTCGGTGCTGGATGTGACCGTGACGCTCGCCCACGGCGGCACGCTGGCGATCGCGACGGCCGAGCAGCGTAGGGACGCGCAGGTGTTGGCGGGGATGATCCGTGACTCGGGGGTGACGGTGGCCAGTGTGGTGCCGTCTCTGCTGGGGGTCCTGGATCCGGAGGCGGTGCCGGGGGTACGGACCTGGGTGCTGGGTGCGGAGCGGCTGAACGCCGATCTCGCGGCGCGCTGGCGTGGGCAGGCGGACGTGTGGAA
>NZ_JBQOUX010000258.1:0-670 GCF_052216785.1 Streptomyces sp. JW3
GCCCTGGACTACAGCGACTTCTCCGAGCTGTACGGCGCCAACTGGGCCGACCGGCTGTCGTTCGTGCAGTACCCGGCATGCTTCCTGACCACCCCGGACACCGAGGGCTGCGCCGAGCCGTCCGAGGTCACCACCGACAACGTGGTTGAGCAGACCGGCACGGACGCAGACGGCAACCCGGTGTACGAGCGCCGCATCGAGGCGACCGTGGCAACCGAGGCGCTGGCGGCGGGCGGCACGTCCACGGACACCGCCGCCACTGCCTCGACCGCCTCCACGTCGGACGAGGGCGCCGTCACCGACGGCGTGTACCGCGCGGCGAAGAAAGCGGACGGCACCCGCCTGGCCTCCCTCGCCGCCGCGGCCGCCGACGGCTCCGGCTCCTCCGTGCTGCTCGCCACCGACTCCGGCTCCGGCTCCAAGGGCGACTTCGGCGCGACCCCGCTGGTCAGCGCCGGTTCCTGGCAGGCCGGCGGCAACGCCGGCGGCTTCAGCTACTCGTACACCCTGGGGACCCCGAGCGTGCCCGGCGGCCCGTCCCCGGCGGTGTCCTTCGGCTACAACTCGCAGGTTGTGGACGGTCGTACGTCCGTCTCCAACAACCAGCCCTCCTGGATCGGCGACGGCTGGGAGTACAACGCGGGCTCCATCACCCGCACGTACACCTCCT
>NZ_JBQOUX010000259.1:0-668 GCF_052216785.1 Streptomyces sp. JW3
CGGCTGGCGAGGGAGCACGGTGCGGCGCTGATCGCGCTGACCATCGACGAGGAGGGCCAGGCCCGCACCGCGGAGAAGAAGGTCGAGATCGCCGAACGGCTGATCGACGACCTGACCGGCAACTGGGGCATCCACGAGGCGGACATCCTGATGGACTGTCTGACCTTCACCATCTGCACCGGCCAGGAGGAGTCCCGCGGGGACGGCATCGCCACCATCGAGGGCATCCGGGAGCTGAAGCGCCGCCACCCCGACGTACAGACCACCCTGGGCCTGTCCAACATCTCCTTCGGTCTGAACCCGGCCGCCCGCATCCTGCTGAACAGTGTGTTCCTCGACGAGTGCGTCAAGGCCGGCCTGGACTCGGCGATCGTGCACGCGAGCAAGATCCTGCCCATCGCTCGGTTCGATGAGGAACAGGTCACCACCGCTCTGGATCTGATCTACGACCGGCGCCGTGAGGGGTATGACCCGCTGCAGAAGCTGATGGCCCTGTTCGAGGGCGCCACCGCCAAGTCGCTGCGCGCCTCCAAGTCGGAGGAACTGGCCGCCCTCCCGCTGGAGGAGCGCCTCAAGCGCCGCATCATCGACGGCGAGCGCAACGGTCTGGAGGCCGACCTCGACGCCGCGCTGGCCGCCCGCCCCGCCCTGGAGATCGTCAACGAGGT
>NZ_JBQOUX010000025.1:0-51885 GCF_052216785.1 Streptomyces sp. JW3
GACTCTCTCAGGCTTTCCTCCGGGCGCTTCCCTTCGGTCTTGCTGTCTTGCGTTTCCGACTCTATCAGATCGTTTTCCGATCCGATTTCCTCGGTGCTTTCCAGGTTTCCGCTTCCGCGTTTCCCTTTCCGGCGGTTCCGACTCTATCAGATCCTTTCGGGCCTGATTCCCAGTCAGCGGGCTTGTCTTCCCGGCTGTTTGGGCCGTTCCGACGAGTGAGACTTTAGCGGATTCACCGCCTCCGACCTAATCGCAGGTCGCATTCCGTAAATACGCATGCCAGTGGCACCTGAGGTGACTGGAGTACGTACGGAATGGCTGTCCGGGGACCGACCGGAGTCGGCGCTCACGTCGGACAACTCGGAGAACCTTACGGAGGCAGGTGCGGTGTGTCAACTTCGGTGCCCGGGTGGCTGCCGCGGCGTACTGTGGACGGCGTGATGACGCGTACGTGCAACCAGTGCTGGTGGGCCGCCTGACGGCGGCCGCGCTCACGTACGCATACGACGGCCGCCGCCTCGGCGGCCGTTTTTCGTAGCTCCCTCCAGGAGCGGCGGTCGGCCGGTGGCGGTGGTCCTGACCAGGAGGAGAGCGAAGAGATGACGCGGGTCTTCAGTGGGGTCAAGCCGACCGGGCACCTGACCTTGGGGAACTACCTGGGCGCGCTGCGGCAGTGGGTCGCCGTCGATCAGCACCGGGGCGAGGCGTTGTTCTGTGTCGTGGATCTGCACGCGCTGACCGTGGAGCACGATCCGGCGCGGGTGCGCAGGCTGAGCCGGCAGGCGGCGTCGTTGCTGCTGGCGGTGGGGCTGGACCCGGAGCTGTGCACCGTGTTCGTGCAGAGTCATGTGGACGAGCACGCGCGGTTGTCGTACCTGATGGAGTGCGTCGCGACCGACGGGGAGATGCGGCGGATGATCCAGTACAAGGAGAAGGCCGCGCGGGAGCGGGTGCGGGGCGGGAGTGTGCGGCTGTCGCTGCTGACGTATCCGGCGCTGATGGCGGCGGACATCCTGGCGTACCAAGCCGACGAGGTGCCGGTGGGGGACGACCAGACGCAGCATGTGCAGCTGGCGCGGGATCTGGCGGTGCGGTTCAACCAGCGGTACGGGCATACCTTCGTGGTGCCGCGGGCGACCCGGCCGGCCGTGGCGGCCCGGGTGATGAACCTTCAGGATCCGGTGTCGAAGATGGGGAAGAGCGACGACACCGGGCCGGGGATCGTCTATCTGCTCGATGAGCCGGAGGTCGTGCGGAAGAAGGTCATGCGGGCCGTCACCGACAGTGCGGAGGGAGGCGTCGTGTATGACCGGGAGGGGCGGCCCGGGGTGGCCAATCTGCTGGAGATCCTCGCCGCTTGCGCGGGGGGTGAGCCGGAAGGGCTGGCCGGTGGGTACGACTCGTACGGGGCGTTGAAGAAGGACGTCGCCGAGGCGGTCGTGGAGGTGTTGCGGCCGGTGCGGGAGCGGCATCGGGAGCTGTGCGCCGACCCCGGGTATGTGGAGGGGGTGCTGCGGGAGGGGGCCGCGCGGGCGCGGGCGGTGGCGCGGCCCGTCGTGGACGGCGCCTACCGGGCGATCGGGCTGCTGCCCGCGTAGCCCCCGGCCGGGCGTCAGCCGTTGTTGCCGGAGGCCAGTTCGCGGCTGCGGTCGCGGGCGGCCTCCAGGGCGGCGATCAGGGCGGCGCGGACGCCGTGGTTCTCCAGCTCGCGGATCGCGTTGATCGTCGTACCCGCGGGGGAGGTGACGTTCTCGCGGAGCTTGACCGGGTGTTCGCCGCTGTCGCGGAGCATGGTGGCGGCGCCGATCGCGGACTGGACGATCAGGTCGTGCGCCTTGTCGCGGGGCAGGCCGAGCAGGATGCCGGCGTCCGTCATGGCTTCGACCAGGTAGAAGAAGTACGCCGGGCCGGAGCCGGAGAGGGCGGTGCAGGCGTCCTGCTGGGACTCGGGGACGCGCAGCGTCTTGCCGACGGCGCCGAAGATCTCCTCAGTGTGCGCGAGGTGGGCGGCGGTGGCGTGGGTGCCGGCGGAGATGACGGACATGGCCTCGTCGACCAGGGCGGGGGTGTTCGTCATGACGCGGACCACGGGGGTGGCGGCCGCGAGGCGGTCCTCGAAGTAGGCGGTCGGGATGCCTGCCGCGCCGCTGATGATCAGGCGGTCGGCGGGGACGTGGGGGGCCAGTTCGTCGAGGAGGGTGCCCATGTCCTGCGGTTTGACCGTGAGGATCAGGGTGTCGGCGGTCTTGGCGGCCTCGGCGTTGGTGACCGGGGTGACGCCGTGCCGGGCGTGGAGCTCGTCGGCCCGTTCCGGGCGGCGGGTGGTGACCAGCAGGTCGGCGGGGGCCCAGCCGGCCCGGATCATTCCGCTGAGCAGGGCTTCGCCGATCTTGCCGGTGCCGAGGACTGCGACTTTCTGGGTCATGGCTGCGGGTGCCTCCGAGGGTGCGTCGTCCGGCGTCATCCTCGCATCCCGGGGAGCGGGACGGGGGGCGCGTCCGGTGGGCGGGACGGCGTGGTGGCGAACAGCAGGACGACGTCGTAGACCTCTTCGACGATCGCGTCGGGGAAGACGGTCAGGAGGCGCTCGCGCTCCTCGGTGAGGAAGGCGGCGCTGTGTTCCGCGTCGTGGACGAGGAAGACGGAGTGGCTGCCGAGGTTGGCCAGGTGAGTGTCGAGGGGGACCCGGCGGCTCCAGCTGACGGTACGGCGGACGGGGGTGAGGCGGCCGGCGGGGTCGCGCAGGCGGGCGCCGGTGTCGCGTTGCTCGGCGGCGACGTCCAGGTCGAAGTGGCGGCGGAGGCGTTCGGCGGCAGCGGCGATCCAGGGGACGTCGAGGGCGTCGGTGTTCCACCACAGCGCGAGGGCGCCGCCGGGACGCAGCACGCGCAGCGCCTCCGGCACGGCGCGGGCCGGGTCGGTCCAGTGCCAGGACTGGGCGTAGGTGAGCAGGTCGGCGGAGCTGTCGGCGAGCGGGAGGGCGTCGCCGGTGCCGCGGACGAGGGGGACGTCGGGCAGGGTGCGGCGGAATTCGGCGGCCATGCCCGCGCCGGGTTCGACGGCGACCAGGTCGGCGCCGCGGGCGTGCAGCAGGGCGGTGGCTATGCCGGTGCCGGCGCCGATGTCCGCGACGCGGGCGCCGGTGAGCGGGCGGCCGGTGAGTTCCTCGAGGGTGTCGAAGAGGGTGGGCGGGTAGCCGGGGCGGTTGGCGGCGTACTGGGCGGCGGCGCGGTCGAAGGAGCGGGCGCGGGCCTGGGTGGGGGCAGGGTTGGAAGTAGGGGTGGGGGTCGGGCGGGGCTTGGTCATATGGCCATGGTGGCCGGGGGTGGTGGGGGGTGCGGGGTGTTCCGGCGATTCCAGCGGGTCGGAGGGTCCGGGGGCGCGGGGGGGGCGCGGGGGGCGCGGGGCTTCAGGACCTATCGGCGGCGCTTCTTCGGGTTGCCTGAGCGGCGGGTCGTGCGTTTTTCGTGCTGGGTGCGGGCTGCCTCGTATTCGGTGCGGTGGAGTTTTTCGCCGGGGGCCTCGACGAGGCAGCGCAGGGCGTAGGCGAGGAGGGAGCCGAGGAAGCCGATGGCGAGCAGGCCGCGCAGGGACGCCTGGCGGTCGGGGTCGGGGCGGGTGGTGAAGGCGCCCCAGGTGTGGCCGAAGGCCAGGGCGCTGCACACCGCGAACATCACGACGACCAGAACGGTGACGAAGCTGCCGATCTCCGCGATCTGGAGGCCCTGGTAGGCGATCCGCAGGACGAGGCAGGCGGCGGCCGTGAGGACCAGCGCGGCGGCGGCCAGGCCGAGGCGGCGGGCGGTGTAGCCGCCCTCGTGCCGCACCCAGGTCGTGCCGAAGAACCGGATGGGTTCCGGGCGGGGTCCGCTGCCCGGGGCGGGGTCGGCCGGGGTGCCCGCGGTGGTGCCCGGGGTGCCCGCGGTGGTGCCGGTGGTCTCGGGGCTGCCGTTCGCTGCGCTCACGCCTCGATTATGGCCGCCGGTCCCGCCGCGGGCGCCGGGTGGTGCGTCGGGTGGTTCAGGAGCAGCGCGGCCGGATGTAGCCGTCGCTGCCGGTCTTGACGTAGGCGTCCGAGACGAACTGGCCGTTGTCGATGTTGTCCCAGATGGTGGTGGTGCCGTAGGTGCCGGTGACCCGGGTGCCCGGGGACTGGCAGAAGATCGGCACCTTGGCGCCCAGCGGCAGCACCTTCACCAGTGCGTACTGGGTGCCGGGGCCGCTGCGCACGTTGAGGCGCACGCCCGGCGCCACCGAGTAGTACGTGAGGTCCGCCGCCGCCGTGCTGACGGCCGCCGCCCCCTCGTCGCCGCTGGTGGCTTCCGTGGTCTGTTCGACCGACATGAGAACTCCCCCCGCTGATACCTCGCGCCCCACGACTGCCGTGGGGTCACTTCGGTTTCGCACGCGGAGGCTAGCAAGCCCCCTCGGTCTCGCACGAGACTTCGACTAGGCTCCGTGCGTCGCGCGCGTGGACGAACAGCACGGGGGATCCGATGGCGCCGCAGCGAAGCACCGGTACGGATGCGGAAGCGGAACATCCCGAGTACGCCGGTCACTACCGGCTGGAGTCCTGTCTCGGGTCGGGCGGCATGGGCGTCGTCCATCTGGCGCGCAGCACCTCGGGGATGCGGCTCGCGGTGAAGGTGGTGCACGCCGAGTTCGCCCGGGACCCGGAGTTCAGGGGGCGGTTCCGGCAGGAGGTGGCGGCGGCGCGGCGGGTCAGCGGGGCGTTCACCGCGCCGGTCGTCGACGCCGATCCGGAGGCCGGACGGCCGTGGATGGCCACGCTGTTCATCGACGCGCCGACCCTCGCCGAGCAGGTGAAACGGAACGGGCCGCTGGACGCCGACCGGCTGCGCCGGCTGATGGCGGGGCTGGCGGAGGCGCTGCGGGACATCCACCGGGTCGGGGTCGTGCACCGGGATCTCAAGCCGAGCAATGTGCTGCTCGACGAGGACGGGCCGAAGGTCATCGACTTCGGGATCTCGCGGCCGGCCGACAGTGAACTTCGTACCGAGACGGGGAAGTTGATCGGGACGCCGCCGTTCATGGCGCCCGAGCAGTTCCGGCGGCCGCGTCAGGTGGGGCCGGCCGCCGATGTCTTCGCGCTGGGCTCGGTGATCGTGCACGCGGCGACCGGGCGGGGGCCGTTCGACTCGGACAGTCCGTATGTCGTGGCGTATCAGGTGGTGCACGACGAGCCGGATCTGACCGGGGTGCCCGAGTCGCTCGCCGCGCTGGTGCTGCGGTGTCTGGCGAAGGAGCCGGCCGAGCGGCCCACGCCGGACGAGGTGATGCGGCAGTTGCGGTCGGTGGCGGCGTCGTACGACACGCAGGCGTTCATACCGGCGCAGCGGGCGCCCGCGGCGGCCTCGGAGGGGGACGCGGCGGCCCCGGAGGCGGACGCGCCGGCCCCGGAGGGGGACGCGGTGGCCTCCGAGGGGGAGGCGGCGACCCATGTCAAGGTGCCCGTCCGCCGGTCCGCCCGCCGGCTCCGCAACCGGTTGCTGCTGGCGGCGGGCGTGCTCTGTCTCGCGGCGGTCGGCACGCTGGTCCCCGTCCATCTGCTCGGCGGTACGGAGGCGGAGTCGGCCGGGGCCGGGGCGGCGGCGCCGTTCACCGGGTGGGCGACCGCGGTGGCGACTGGGGCGGGGAGTCCGGTGTGCGCGTACGGGGCCGGGCGGCTGCTGTGCGCGCGGGACGGGGCGGTGCTCGCCCTCGATCCCGACGACGGGACGCGGGTGTGGCGGCGTACCGTCGCAGGCGGTTCCCGCAGCGGGCCGCCGGTGGTCGCGGGCGGCCTGGTGCAGCCCGCGCTGAACGAGGGTGCCGCGCTGACGGCGTTCGACCCGGGCACCGGCGCGCCCGCGTGGCGCCGGGACGTGCCCGCGTACCAGGGACTGCGTCCGGCCGGCCGCATGCTGCTGCTCACCGGCGCGGACGGCGAGGTCACCGGGGTGGACGGGGCGACCGGCGAGACCGTGTGGTCACGGCGGATACCGGGGCAGGCGATGCCGTACTTCTCGTCGTTCGCCGGGGATTCGACCGCGTACGCGGCGAGCGGGTCCGGCGACGGGACGAGCACCCGGATCACGGCGGTGGACCCGGCGACGGGCGACGTGCGGTGGGAAGCGGAGCTCGCGGGCGAACTGGAGCCGGTGGGCGCGGCGGACGGTGCCGTCGTCCTGCTCGACACCGACGCGGTCTACGGCGAGACACGCGCCGTCGTGCGCTACGAGCCGGCGACGGAGACCGTGCGCCGGGTGCCGCTGCCGGTGCCGGTGGCCCGTGCGCAGGGCGCGGTACGCGGGGACACCGTGTACCTGATGGGCGCGGGCGGCACCCTGGCGGCCGTCGATCTGGCGGCGCGCGAGCAGCGGTGGAGTTTGGAGACGGGCGTGAGCCGGGGTTCGGCGCCGGTCACCGACGGGCGGCGGGTGTACGTCGCCGCTCCGGACGGGCGTCTGCTGGGGGTGGACGCCGGTACCGGGAAGCTGCTCGGGCAGACGGCGCCGCGGCTGGGGACCGGCTCGGACCGGGTGGCCGCCGCGCTGCCGGCCCCCGTCGTCGCCGGGGGCCGGGTGTACTCCGGGGCCCCCGACGGGACGGTCTTCGCGGTGGCGGGGCGGGATCCGGGCTCGTGGTGAGGGCGGGCGGATCCTTTGGCTTGGTTCCGGGCCTTCGCCTCGGTCCGGGCCTTCGCCTCAGTGAGGACGGCGGGGCCCGGCGCCGAGGCCGGGCCGGTCAGCCCAGCTTGCTGACGTCGCGGACCGCGCCCTTGTCCGCGCTGGTCGCCATCGCGGCGTAGGCGCGCAGCGCGACCGAGACCTTGCGGTCGCGGTTCTTCGGGACGTACGCGCCGTTCAGCGCCTGCTCGCGGCGGGCCAGCTCAGCGTCGTCGACCAGCAGCTCGATGGTGCGGCCCGGGATGTCGATGCGGATGCGGTCGCCGTCCTCGACCAGCGCGATGGTGCCGCCGGAGGCCGCCTCGGGGCTGGCGTGCCCGATGGAGAGGCCGGAGGTGCCGCCGGAGAACCGGCCGTCGGTGACCAGCGCGCAGGTCTTGCCCAGGCCCCGGCCCTTCAGGAAGGAGGTCGGGTGCAGCATCTCCTGCATGCCGGGGCCGCCCTTGGGACCCTCGTAGCGGATGACCACGACGTCGCCGTGGGTGATCCGCTTGTTGAGGATCTTCTCGACGGCCTCCTCCTGCGACTCGCAGACCACCGCCGGACCCTCGAAGGTCCAGATCGACTCGTCCACGCCGGCCGTCTTGACGACCGCGCCGTCGACGGCGAGGTTGCCGCGCAGCACCGCGAGGCCGCCGTCCTTGGAGTAGGCGTGCTCGGCGGAGTGGATGCAGCCGTGCTCGGCGTCCAGGTCGAGGGTGTCCCAGCGCTCGGACTGGGAGAACGCCTCGGCGGAGCGGACGCAGCCGGGGGCCGCGTGCCACAGTTCGACGGCCTCGGGGGACGGGGAGCCGCCGCGCACGTCCCAGGTCTTCAGCCAGTCGGCCAGCGACGGGCTGTGCACGCTGTGCACGTCCTCGTTGAGCAGGCCGGCCCGGTGCAGCTCGCCGAGCAGGGCGGGGATGCCGCCCGCGCGGTGCACGTCCTCCATGTAGTACGTGCCGTTCTTGGTGACGTTCGGCGCGACCTTGGCGAGGCACGGCACCCGGCGGGAGACCGCGTCGATCTCCTCCAGGCCGAACTCGACGCCCGCCTCCTGGGCGGCGGCCAGCAGATGCAGAATCGTGTTGGTGGAGCCGCCCATGGCGATGTCCAGCGCCATCGCGTTCTCGAACGCGGCGATCGAGGCGACGTTGCGCGGCAGGACCGTGTCGTCGTCCTCGTAGTAGTAGCGGCGGGTGATGTCCATGACCGTGGTCGCCGCGTTCTCGTACAGCGCGCGGCGGGCGGTGTGGGTGGCGAGCACCGAGCCGTTGCCGGGGAGGGAGAGGCCGATCGCCTCGGTCAGGCAGTTCATCGAGTTGGCGGTGAACATGCCGGAGCAGGAGCCGCAGGTGGGACAGGCGCTCTCCTCGATACGGAGCATGTCCGCGTCGGAGATGTTGTCGTTCACCGCGTCGGAGATCGCGTCGACCAGGTCGAGGGTGCGGACCGTGCCGTCGACCAGGGTGGCGCGGCCGGACTCCATCGGGCCGCCGGAGACGAAGACCGTCGGGATGTTGAGGCGCAGGGCGGCCATCAGCATGCCCGGGGTGATCTTGTCGCAGTTGGAGATGCAGACCAGGGCGTCGGCGCAGTGCGCCTCGACCATGTACTCCACGCTGTCCGCGATCAGGTCGCGGGAGGGGAGGCTGTACAGCATGCCGCCGTGGCCCATCGCGATGCCGTCGTCGACGGCGATCGTGTTGAACTCGCGCGGGATGCCGCCGGCCGCCGTGACCGCCTCGCTGACGATCCGGCCGACGGGGGCCAGGTGGGTGTGGCCGGGCACGAACTCGGTGAAGCTGTTGGCGATCGCGATGATCGGCTTCCGGCCGATGTCCGCACCGGGTACACCGGAGGCGCGCATAAGGGCGCGGGCGCCCGCCATGTTGCGGCCGTGGGTGACTGTGCGGGACCTCAGCTCGGGCATCGTCGCTCGCTCCTTCAGAGAGTGCTGCCAGAGATTACTGACTGCCGTGAATACTGACTGCTGTGAATACTGACTGTCGTGCAGCACTGACTGACGTCATCGTCAGTACTGACTGACGTCGAGCGTACGCCGGTCATCCACGGGGCGGGACGGAGTGTCCGGATCGCGGGACGTACGTCTCGGGGGGCGGGGCCGTCAGGGGCCGGTGAGGTGGCGCTGGACGGCCGGGGTCAGGCGGGCGAGCAGCTGTTCGATGCCGGCTGGGGCGAGGGGGTCGGGGGTCTGTCCGCGGGGACAGCCTCGGTGCCGGGGTGCATCCGGGGCGGCCCCGGCGCCGGGGTGCGGCCGGGGGTGGGCGGGGTGCGGCCGAGCGGACGGGGTGCGGCCGGGAGCGGGCGGGGTGCGGCCGGGGGTGGCCCCGGGCCGTCGCTCAGCCGCGGGCGGCTCTGGTCGCGGCGGCCAGGTGGAGGCGGGTGAAGGCCAGCGCCTCGGCCAGGTCGGCCTCCCGCTCGGCGCCGGACATCGCCCGGCGGGTGTTGACCTCGATGACGACATGGCCGTCGAAGCCGGTCAGCGCGAGGCGCTCCAGCAGTTCGGCGCAGGGCTGGGTGCCGCGCCCGGGGACCAGGTGCTCGTCCTTGGCCGAGCCGCGGCCGTCGGCGAGGTGCACGTGGCCGAGCCGGTCGCCCATCCGGTCGATCATGCCGAGGGCGTCGGTGCGGGCGGTGGCGGTGTGGCTGAGGTCGATCGTGAAGTGCCGGTAGTCGTCCTTGGTGACGTCCCAGTCGGGGGCGTAGGCCAGCATCTCGCGGTCGCGGTAGCGCCAGGGGTACATGTTCTCGACGGCGAACCGGACGTCCGTCTCGTTCGCCATCCGCCACACGCCGTCGACGAAGGCGCGCGCGTACTGGCGCTGCCAGCGGAACGGGGGGTGCACCACGACCGTGCTCGCGCCGAGCTTCTCGGCGGCGGCGCGGGCCCGCTGGAGTTTGACCCAGGGGTCGGTGGACCAGACCCGCTGGGTGATGAGCAGACAGGGGGCGTGGATGGCCAGGACCGGGACCTGGTGGTAGTCGCTGAGTCGGCGCAGGGCCTCGATGTCCTGGCTGACCGGGTCGGTCCAGACCATGACCTCGACGCCGTCGTAGCCAAGACGTGCGGCGATCTCGAAGGCCGTCGCCGTCGACTCCGGGTAGACGGAGGCCGTCGACAGGGCGACCTTCGCGTCCGGAATGCGTAGGGGCTCCGCCATGCGTTCAGGTTACGGGGTGCGGTCGGGTGCCCTTGGTCGCCTGCTCGCCGTTGTGGTGAGGGCCATAGGGCGGGTGCGGCGTTCGTCGTGACTTGTCGCGCCCGCGCGGCGGAGCCGCGTATCGACACGGACCCGCGCCCCGCGCCCCTGAAGGGGCGCTAATCGTGCCCCATGTGATCAAGACGCCGCAGGATGACGCCTTCCCTCAGTGCCCACGGGCAGATTTCCAGGGTCTCCACACCGAAGAGGTCCATCGCGGCCTCGGCGACCAAGGCGCCCGCGACCAACTGGTTGGCGCGGCCCTCGGAGACGCCGGGGAGTTCGGCGCGTTCGGCGGTGGTCATGGCGGCGAGGCGGGGCACCCAGCTCTCCAGGGAGGACCGTTTCAGTTCCCGCTGGACGTAGAGGCCCTCGGCGGAGCGGGCGGCGCCGGTGAGGCGGGCCAGTTGCTTGAAGGTCTTCGACGTGGCGACGACGTGGTCGGGGGCGCCGAAGCGGCTGAACTCGCCGACCGTACGGGCGATCTCGGTACGGACATGGCGGCGCAGGGCGCGGACGTCGTCCGGGTCGGGCGGGTCGCCGGGCAGCCGGCCGGCGGTCAGCCGGCCCGCGCCGAGCGGCAGCGAGACGGCGGCGTCGGGTTCCTCGTCGATGCCGTACGCGATCTCCAGGGAGCCGCCGCCGATGTCGAGGACGAGCAGCTTGCCCACGGACCAGCCGAACCAGCGGCGGGCCGCGAGGAAGGTGAGCCGGGCCTCGTCCGCGCCGGTCAGCACGGTCAGCTCGACGCCGGTCTCGGCCCGTACCCGGGCCAGGACCTCGTCGGCGTTGCCGGCCTCGCGCACCGCGGAGGTGGCGAACGGCAGCAGGTCCTCCACGCCCTTGTCCTCGGCGGCCTGGAGCGCCTCGCGGACCACCGATATCAGGCGGTCGACGCCGTCCGCGCCGATCGCGCCGTCCGGGTCGAGGAGTTGGGCCAGGCGCAGTTCGGCCTTGTGCGAGTGCGCGGGCAGCGGGCGTGCGCCCGGGTGCGCGTCCACCACCAGCAGGTGGACCGTGTTCGAACCCACGTCGAGGACACCGAGTCTCATGTACGGAACGCTACTGCCAGGACGGCCGCCGGTGGTGGGGGTATCAGCGGCGGGCGACTTACCCTGGACGGGTGCCAAAGACGAAGCAGGCGAAGGACGCGAAACTGCCCAAGAAGGGCAAGCGGCAGAAGACCGACGCGAAGGTCGTGGACGTGTCGGCGGGTGACGAGAAGGGGCTCGACTTCGCGCGCGCGTGGGTCGAGTTCCCGGATCCGGCCGACGACGAGCAGGTCTTCCGCTGCGACCTGACCTGGCTGACCTCTCGCTGGAACTGCGTCTTCGGCAGCGGCTGCCAGGGCATTCAGGCGGGCCGGGCGGACGACGGCTGCTGTTCGCTGGGGGCCCACTTCTCCGACGAGGAGGACGAGGCCCGGGTCGCCGGTCATGTGGCCAGGCTCACACCGGACATCTGGCAGCACCACGCCGAGGGCCGGGCGAACGGCTGGGTTTCGGAGGACGAGGAGGGTTCCCGGCAGACCCGGCCCTTCCAGGGGTCGTGCATCTTCCAGAACCGGCCCGGGTTCGCCGGCGGCGCGGGCTGCTCGCTGCACATCCTGGCGCTGCGGGAGGGCCGCGAGCCGCTGGAGACCAAGCCGGACGTGTGCTGGCAGCTTCCGGTGCGGCGGACCTACGAGTGGATCGACCGGCCCGACGACACCCGGGTGCTCCAGGTGTCGATCGGTGAGTACGACCGGCGCGGCTGGGGCCCCGGCGGCCACGACCTGCACTGGTGGTGCACGTCGGCCACCTCGGCGCACGGCGCGGGCGAGCCGGTGTACGTCTCCTACCGGCCGGAGCTGATCGAGCTGATGGGCAAGGCGGGCTACGACCGGCTGGCCGAACTGTGCGAGGAGCGGCTGGCTTCCCGGCTGCCGCTGCTGGCACCGCATCCGGCGGACCCGGTGACGCCTGCGGATCCAGTGATGCCGGTGACGCCGGTGGATCCAGTGGCGCCGGTGGATCCGGCGGTGTAGGCGGTCCTACGGCACCGGCCGCCACGGCGGCTACGACCCCGCCGCTACGGCGTAGCCGGGGCAGGGCCGTCGCTGCCGCCGGGCGGGGCCGACGGGCCGCCCGTGCCGGTGGGGGCCGGGTCGCCGGGCGTGGCGGCGGGGGGCGTGGGAGTCGGCGTCGCGGTCGGGGTGGGGTCGGCCGGTGCCGGGGCCGTGAAGGTGGGGTCCGGGTCGGTGGGGGACGGGAGGTCCGGCGCGCTCGGCAGGCCGGGGCGGGCCGGGCGGCCGGGCGCGGTGCCGTAGCCCTCGATGGAGACGACGGCGCCGACCGGCCCGACGGCCACCCGGGCGCTCCAGTGCCCGGCGGGCTCGCGCAGCTGATCGACGTAGACCTTGACCGTGGTGGTGGTGCCGGGGGCGAGGGTGCCGGCGGCGCGGTTCAGGTAGAGCCAGGGGGCGCCGGTGGAGGCGGACCAGCGGACCGGGGAGCGGCCGGTGGCGGTGAGGGTGATGAGGGTGGTCCCGCCGCTGCGGGCGGCCGTCACCTCCATCCGGGCGGCGCCCTCGCGGCCGGCGCCGCCGAGGACCTTCACCGAGACGCCGAAGTCGCCGGCCGGGCCGGTGGACGTGCCGGGGGCGGTGCCGGTGCTGCTGGTGTTCTCGTAGCCGCCCGTCGCCGTGTCGTCGGAGCCGTCGCCGTCGTGGGACTCGCTGGCGCTGGTGGTGCGGCCGTCCTCGGGGCCGGCGGCCGGGGCGCCCCGGTAGGCCGCCCACAGGGCGAGGACGGGGGCCGCCACGACGGTGGCGACGACGGTGGTGGTGACGGCACGGGCGCGCAGCCGCTCGCGGCGGGCGGCGCGGTCCCCGGGGTCCATCGGGAAACCCCGCCGGTCGAAGCGGGGCGCGGCGACCCGCGCGCGCGGGAGGTGCGCCGGCGCCGGACGCAGCGCCGCGCGGGGCGCGGTCAGCACCGGGAGCGCGGCGGGCGTGACGCTGGTGCCGGGCCAGCGGCCGGGGATGGCGCGCTCGGCGGTGCGGCGGCAGCGCGGGCAGTCGTCGACGTGCCGGACCAGTTCGCGGCGGAGCGGCGCGCTCAGCGCCGGCCGGCCGTCGCCGGCGAACCGGGCAACGCCCGGGCAGCCGCCGGACTCGACGACGGCGAGCGCCGCGCGGGTGCGTTCGACCTCGCATGCGGCGCCGGCGAGGAGTTCGCGGGCGGCGGGCGGGGCCAGGCCGAGGACGGCGGCGACCTCGTGGGCGGCCAGGTGGTGGCGGACGGCGAGTTCGAGCGCCTCGCGCTGCTCCGGGGTGGTGCCGGCCGCCTCCGGCCAGGCGAGCAGGGCAAGTTCGCGGCGGCGGTGCTCCTGGACGTCCTGGGAGATGCCTGGGACGGCGGGGACGGCGGGGACGGCCGGGACGGCGGACTCGGCGGGGGCGTCCGCGCGGCCCGCGGCGTGCGCGGCCTGACGTTTCTGCTGGGTCTCGGCCAGCTTGCGCAGACAGGCCCAGCGGGCCAGCGCGTACAGCCAGGCCCGGCGGTCGCCGGCGGCCTCGGGGCGCCGGTGGTGGCGGCGCTCGGCGACCGCGAGGGCGTCGGCCAGGGCGGCGGTCGCGGCGTCGTGGTCGCACAGCACGGAGAGGCAGTAGGTGAACAGGCCGTCCAGATACGGCTCGTAGGGCGTGGGCGGTCGCTGCGCCACCGTGCGCGCCGCGGAGCGGTCACGCGCTTCCCGGTGCGCCCGGTGTGCGCCGGTCGTGCGGGTCGTGGTCCCCGGACTGCTGCTGCTCATCCGGTGACCGTAGGGGGCCATGGGTGGCGCGGAGTGGCGCGTTGGCCACTTTTAACCCGTACGGGTGAAACGATCCCTCAATAGGGGACAGGAACCCTTTGTTCCGCCCTGGCGTTTTACGGCAGATGGCCGATGCGCGCCCGCCGGCGCCGGGCCGGCCGGCGGCCGGTGCCGGGCTGTCGGTGGGGCTGTCAGTGGGTGCGGTTACGGTTTCGTGCATGGCTGCCCGTACGAAGACCACCAAGGACCGTCCGTCCTACCGCTGCACGGAGTGCGGCTGGCAGACGGCCAAGTGGCTCGGTCGCTGCCCCGAGTGCCAGGCGTGGGGGACGATCGAGGAGTACGGCACGCCCGCGGTGCGCACCACGGCGCCGGGCCGGGTCACCACCTCCGCGCTGCCCATCGGCCAGGTCGACGGCCGCCAGGCCACCGCCCGCTCCACCGGCGTGCCGGAGCTGGACCGGGTGCTCGGCGGCGGACTGGTGCCGGGCGCGGTGGTGCTGCTGGCCGGCGAGCCCGGCGTCGGCAAGTCCACGCTGCTGCTCGACGTGGCGGCCAAGGCGGCCGACGACGAGCACCGGACCCTCTATGTCACCGGCGAGGAGTCGGCCAGCCAGGTCCGGCTGCGCGCCGACCGGATCGGCGCCCTCGACGACCACCTCTACCTGGCCGCGGAGACCGACCTCGCCGCCGTCCTCGGCCACCTCGACGCGGTGAAGCCGGCGCTGCTGATCCTGGACTCGGTGCAGACGGTGGCCTCCCCGGAGATCGACGGCGCCCCCGGCGGCATGGCCCAGGTGCGGGAGGTGGCGGGGGCGCTGATCCGCGCCTCCAAGGAACGCGGCATGTCCACGCTGCTGGTCGGCCATGTCACCAAGGACGGCGCGATCGCCGGACCCCGGCTGCTGGAACACCTGGTGGACGTGGTCCTCTCCTTCGAGGGCGACCGGCACGCGCGGCTGCGCCTGGTCCGCGGCGTCAAGAACCGCTACGGCGCCACCGACGAGGTCGGCTGCTTCGAGCTGTCCGACGAGGGCATCGTGGGCCTGGCCGACCCCAGCGGGCTGTTCCTGACCCGGCGGGCCGAGCCGGTGCCCGGCACCTGTCTGACCGTCACCCTGGAGGGCCGCCGCCCGCTGGTGGCCGAGGTGCAGGCGCTCACCGTCGACTCCCAGATCCCCTCCCCCCGGCGCACCACGTCCGGTCTGGAGACGTCCCGGGTGTCGATGATGCTGGCCGTCCTGGAGCAGCGCGGCCGGATCAGCGCGCTCGGCAAACGGGACATCTACTCCGCGACGGTCGGCGGCGTGAAGCTCTCCGAGCCCGCCGCCGACCTGGCCATCGCCCTCGCCCTGGCCAGCGCGGCCAGCGACACCCCGCTGCCGAAGAACCTGGTGGCAATCGGCGAGGTGGGGCTCGCGGGCGAGGTGAGACGGGTCACGGGCGTGCAGCGCAGACTCTCCGAGGCGCACCGGCTGGGCTTCACGCACGCGCTGGTACCGGGCGATCCGGGGAAGGTGCCGGCCGGTATGAAGGTCCTGGAAGTGGCGGACATAGGGGACGCGCTGCGGGTGCTTCCGCGGTCCCGTCGCCGAGAGGCCCCACGGGAGACGGAGGACCGCCGGTAGACTTTGCCCTGGTCTCGCCCGTCCGTACGAACCGAGTGCGCGAAACGGGGGCGGCCCAGAACCAGCGACCGGAGGAGTGCAGTGGCAGCCAACGACCGGGCGGCGGCTCCCGGGAAGTCCGGTGGGAGCGCCGGTTCCGATGGCCTGATGCGCGCCTCGCTGAGTGCCGTGGCACCGGGAACGGCCTTGCGGGACGGCCTGGAGCGGGTGCTCCGCGGCAACACCGGCGGACTGATCGTGCTCGGCTCCGACAAGACCGTCGAGGTGATGTGCACCGGCGGCTTCGTGCTGGACGTGGAGTTCACCGCGACGCGGCTGCGCGAGCTGTGCAAGCTCGACGGCGGCATCGTGCTCTCCTCGGACCTGTCGAAGATCCTGCGGGCCGGCGTGCAGCTGGTCCCGGATCCGACCATCCCCACCGAGGAGACCGGCACCCGGCACCGTACGGCGGACCGGGTCAGCAAGCAGGTCGGCTTCCCCGTCGTCTCCGTCTCCCAGTCCATGCGGCTGATCGCGCTCTACGTCGACGGGCAGCGCCGGGTCCTGGAGGACTCGGCGGCGATCCTGTCCCGCGCCAACCAGGCGCTGGCCACGCTGGAGCGGTACAAGCTGCGGCTCGACGAGGTGGCGGGCACGCTGTCCGCGCTGGAGATCGAGGACCTGGTCACCGTCCGGGACGTGTCCGCGGTCGCGCAGCGCCTGGAGATGGTCCGCCGGATCGCCACCGAGATCGCCGAGTACGTGGTGGAGCTGGGCACCGACGGGCGGCTGCTCGCCCTCCAGCTCGACGAGCTGATCGCGGGCGTGGAGCCGGAACGGGAGCTGGTGGTGCGGGACTACGTGCCCGAGCCGACCGCCAAGCGGTCCCGCACGGTGGACGAGGCGCTGGCCGAGCTGGACAAGCTCAGCCATGCGGAGCTGCTCGAACTGTCCACGGTGGCGCGGGCGCTGGGGTATCCGGGGTCGCCGGAGACGCTGGACTCGGCGGTGTCGCCGCGGGGGTTCCGGCTGCTGGCCAAGGTGCCGCGGCTGCCGGGGGCGATCATCGACCGGCTGGTGGAGCACTTCGGGGGGTTGCAGAAGCTGCTCGCGGCGAGTGTGGACGACCTTCAGACCGTGGACGGGGTCGGAGAGGCTCGGGCCCGCAGTGTGCGGGAGGGGCTTTCGCGGTTGGCGGAGAGCTCTATTTTGGAGCGGTACGTGTAGCCTTCGGCGGTTTGGTGCCGGGGGTGGTTGCGGGTGCCGGTGCGGTTTTGGATGCCGGTGCGGTTTCGAGTGCCGGTGCGGTTTCGAGTGCCGGTGCGGTTTCGAGTGCCGGTGCGGTTTTGGGTGCCGGTGCGGTTTTGGGTGCCGGTGCGTTGTGGTTGCTCGCGCCTTCGCGGCGGAGCCGCACATCGATACAGCCCCGCGCCCCTTTCGGGGCGCGTTTCAGCTGGCGTCCAGTACGAAGCTGGTCTGCGCTTTTGTGAAGCCCGGGGCCTTGGCTTCCACCAAGTACGTGCCGGCCTTGGCCGAACCGGCCTTGGGGGTCGCGCACTCGGGGGCGCTGGGCTTGCGGTCCCACTTCACGGTGTAGGTGATGGCGCTGCCGGCCGGGACCCGGTACTGGAGGCTCTTGGCGCCCGTCACGCAGTCGTCGGAGGACCAGAACGCGTCGTCGCCGTCGGCCTGAGTGATCGTCACCACCGCGTTCTTCGGCCCGAGATCGACCTTGCAGTCGCTGCCCGAGGTGTTGCGCGCGGTGAGTTCGAAGGTGGGGGTCTGGCCGGGCTCGTAGGTGTTGCGGACACTGCGCAGGCTCAACTGGACCGCGCCGGCCGTGCAGTCGGGCAGCGAGGTGCCGGCCGGCAGTGCGTCCCCCGAGCCGACACCGGCCGCCGTACCGCCGCCCGCGCCGCTTCCCGAGCCGGAACCGCCGCCCGCGGCACCGGAGTCACCGCCGGACTCCCCCGCGCCGGAACCCGGTCCGTCGCCCGACCCGTCGCCCGACCCGTCGCCCGAGCCGTCCTCGTCGCCTGAGCCGGAGCCGGTGCCGGTGCCGGTGCCGCCGGACTCCTCGTCCCCCGACTCGTCCCGCCCGCCCGGCGCTTGGCTGATCGCGGGTCCGGAACCCGAGGGGCCCGGTGTGATCGAGGGAGCGGGATTCTTGCCGTCGGCACCGTCGTCGTGACCACCCCCGCCGCCTCCGCCGCCCATGGTCACGATCCACGTGACCACGAGCGCCAACAGGGCGACGACGGACAGCAGTACGGCCCTCCGACGCCAGTAGATGGAGGAGGGAAGCGGCCCGACCGGATTGCGCAGAGATCCCACGGCGGAAACTGTACGAGAGATCGGTGCGTTACCTTGCGCCACCCGCCGTTCGGGGCATCAACTTTTGCGGATCATCATTCCGGAACCGTTACTGACGGAGTGTCAGTGACTGTGCGAACACGGCACGGTCACCCGCCGTGACGGTCCGGCCCGCCGGTCTTCGCGGTCGCAGCGCTTGCAGCTCTGGCCATTGCTTGACGCACGTCACCGGGTGGCGCTGCGCCCGCCGGGCCGTCCCGCCGTGGCAGGATCGGTAGGTCATGACTGCGCCCACGAAGCCCCCGCACACCGGTCCCGTCGACTCCACCGATCTCATCGACTCCGCTGATTCCGCCGACTCCGCCGACTCCGCCGACTCCGCCGACTCCGCCGATCTCGTTGATTCCGCCGGTCACGCCGATCCCGCCGGTCTCGCCGCCGCAGCCGCCGCCCCGTCGCTCGTGGCCGGTGCCGCTCCGCGTGCCGCCGGCGAGTCCGTTCCGGCCGGTGCCGGATCGCCGTTGCACGCCCCCGTCATCGACTGGTTCGACGAACACGCCCGCGACCTCCCGTGGCGGCGCCCGGAGGCCGGTGCCTGGGGCGTCATGGTCAGCGAGTTCATGCTCCAGCAGACGCCGGTCAGCCGGGTCCTGCCGGTCTACGAGCAGTGGCTGGCCCGCTGGCCGCGGCCCGCCGACCTCGCCGCCGAGCCCCCCGGGGAGGCGGTCCGCGCCTGGGGCCGGCTCGGCTACCCGCGCCGCGCCCTGCGGCTGCACGGCGCCGCCGCCGCCATAACGGAACGGCACGGCGGCGACGTACCGTCCGAGCACGCGGCGCTGCTCGCGCTGCCCGGCATCGGCGAGTACACGGCCGCCGCCGTCGCCTCGTTCGCCTACGGCCGCCGGCACGCCGTGCTGGACACCAACGTCCGCCGGGTCTTCGCCCGCGCCGTCACCGGTGTGCAGTACCCGCCGAACGCGACCACCGCCGCCGAGCGCCGGCTCGCCCGTGAGCTGCTGCCGGACGACGAGCCGACCGCCGCGCGCTGGGCCGCCGCCTCGATGGAACTGGGCGCGCTGGTGTGCACCGCGAAGAACGAGTCCTGCCACCGCTGCCCGATCGCCGCGCGGTGCGCCTGGCGGCTGGCGGGCAAGCCCGCGCACGACGGCCCGCCGCGCCGCGGCCAGACGTACGCGGGCACCGACCGCCAGGTGCGCGGCCGACTGCTGGCCGTCCTGCGGGAGGCGCACGGTCCGGTGCCGCAGGCGGCGCTCGACCGGGTGTGGCACGAGCCGGTGCAGCGGGCCCGCGCGCTGGACGGCCTGGTCGCCGACGGCCTGGTGGAACCGCTGGCCGGCGGCCGGTATCGGCTGCCACTGAGCTGAACCGCCGCGATTGCGGCGACCGCGGCGACAAACCTCCATCAACAGGACCGATCAACCCGCCCCTTTATCTCGGCCTTACTTCCGTTACACAACCGACGGACAGCCGAGTGCCAGTCGCGGCCTTCCTCGCACAGCGTCGTGACAACGCTTCCCTAGCTTCGTTTCCGTGCCCTTCAGGCACCGCAGGACCACGGAACACAACGGGGAACGGGAGGCGGTTCACCATGGCGCAGGCGCAGGCGCAGGGCGAGGTGCTGGGCTTCGAGGAGTACGTCCGTACCCGGCAGGACGCGCTGTTGCGCAGTGCCCGCCGGCTGGTCCCGGACCCGGTCGACGCCCAGGACCTGCTCCAGACGGCGCTGGCCCGGACGTACGGCCGCTGGGAGACCATCGAGGACAAGCGGCTCGCGGACGCCTATCTGCGCCGGGTCATGATCAACACGCGGACCGAGTGGTGGCGGGCGCGCAAGCTGGAGGAGGTGCCGACCGAGCAGCTCCCGGAGCCCTGCGTGGACGACGCCGCCGAGCAGCACGCCGACCGGGCCCTGCTGATGGACGTACTGAAGGTGCTCGCCCCCAAGCAGCGCAGCGTGGTCGTCCTGCGACACTGGGAGCAGATGTCCACGGAGGAGACCGCCGCCGCGCTCGGCATGTCGGCGGGCACGGTCAAGAGCACGCTGCACCGGGCGCTCGCCCGGCTCCGCGAGGAGCTGGTCGCGCGCGAGTCGGACGCACGCGCGCTGGAGCACGAGGAGCGGGAGCGGTGCGCGGCCTGAGCGGCGGCCCACGGTCCGGACCGGACCGGGTGAGTGCCAGGGCGGCGGGTCCGGCGGTGGCCGGGACCGTCGCCGTCGCCGTGCTGCTCAGCGGCTGCGCGGCGGACGGCACCGGCGCCCGGGACGAGGGGCCGGCCCGCGCCGAGTCGGCGACCGGCCCGGCGCCCGCCTCGCCGTCCGCCTCCCCGGCCAAGGCGGCCGGCCGGGTGGACGCGGTCCGCCTGGTCAAGGACGACCCGCAGGTCTCGGCGGAGGTCAAGCGGGAGCTGAAGCCGTGCGTCGCCGACGAGTACCCCGTCGACGTCAGTTACGGGGACCTGACCGGCGGCTCCGCCGAGGACATCGTCGTCAACGTCCTGACCTGCGGTGACGCGGTGGGCGTGGGCAGCTACGTGTACCGGGAGCGGAACGGCGGGTACCAGCACGTGTTCAAGGCGGAGGCGCCGCCGGTCTACGCCGAGATCGACCGTGGCGACCTGGTGGTGAGCAAGCAGGAGTACGAGAAGGACGACCCGGTGTCGAACCCGTCCGGCGAGAGCGTGATCACGTACCGCTGGACGGCCGGCCGGTTCGTGGAGAAGTACCGCACGCACAACGACTACAGCAACGCCGCCGGGACCGGTGCGTCGCCGGTGCCGGACAGCTGATCCGACTGATCCGACGGAAAGCACTTGATGACCGAGCAGACCCATGTCCTCTTCGTCGAGGACGACGACGTCATCCGCGAGGCCACCCAGCTCACCCTGGAGCGGGACGGCTTCGCGGTCACCGCGATGCCCGACGGGCTGTCGGGCCTGGCGGCGTTCCGGGCCAGACGGCCCGACATCGCGCTGCTGGACGTCATGGTCCCGGGCCTCGACGGCGTCAGCCTGTGCCGCCGCATCCGGGACGAGTCGACGGTACCGGTGATCATGCTGTCGGCGCGGGCCGACGCCATCGACGTGGTGCTGGGCCTGGAGGCGGGCGCCGACGACTACGTGACCAAGCCGTTCGACTCGGCGGTGCTGGTCGCCCGGATCCGCGCGGTGCTGCGCCGCTTCGGCCACGCGGGCGGCGACCGGCACGACGACCGGGGCGCCGCGACCGGCGGGGTGCTGACCTTCGGGGCGCTGGAGGTCGACACCGAGGGCATGGAGGTGCGCCGGGCCGGCGAGCCGGTGGCGCTGACGCCGACCGAGATGCGGCTGCTGCTCGAGTTCTCCACCGCGCCGGGCACGGTGCTCTCCCGCGACCGGCTGCTGGAACGGGTGTGGGACTACGGCTGGGGCGGGGACACCCGGGTCGTCGACGTCCATGTGCAGCGGCTGCGGACGAAGATCGGCCAGGACCGGATCGAGACGGTCCGCGGCTTCGGCTACAAACTGAAGGCCTGAGGGGCTGAGGGCGTATGCGGCGGTTCATCCGGCGCCTGCGGGCCGCGACACCGCGCCGGCGCGCGGAGGTGCGTGGGAGTGACGTGCCCACGGGCGGGCGTGGGGACGACCTGCGCACGGAGATGCGTGACGACGCGCACACGGACGGACGGCGTGACGACACGCACGCAGACGGACGGCGTGACGACACGCACGCGGACGGACGGCGTGACGACGCGCACGCGGACGGACGGCGTGACGACGCGCACGCGGACGGACGGCGTGACGACGCGCACGCGGACGGACGGCGTGGCGACGCGCACGCGGACGGGCTTACGGGACCGAAGGCCGACGGGGCGCGGAGTGCGGACGTCCGTACCGGACCGGGGCCCGCCGTCCCGCCCCGCACCCCCCTGCGCACCGTCCTGCGCGCCGCCGTGCTGCGGCGGGCCGCCATCCGTACCGGTCTGCGGTGGAAGCTGAGCGCGGCCATCGCGCTGGTCGGCGCGCTGGTCGCGGTCGCGCTCAGTCTGGTCGTGCACAACGCCGCCCGGGTGTCGATGCTGGACAACGCGCGGGACCTCGCCGACGAACGCGTCCTGGTCGCCCAGCGCAACTACGAGCTGTCGGGGCGGCTCAACTTCCCCAACGCCCAGATCGACGACCCGGGGCTGCCCGCCGAGCTGCGCGAGAAGGCCGAGCAGGGGCGCCGGGCGACCTTCGTCTCCGACCGGGCGGGCGGCGCCGCCGACATCTGGGCCGCCGTACCGCTCAAGGACGGGCATGTGATGTCGCTGCACACCGGGTTCACCGACCGCAGCTCCGACATCCTCGAAGACCTCGACCAGGCCCTGGTCATCGGCTCGATCACGGTCGTGCTGGGCGGCAGCGCGCTCGGCGTGCTCATCGGCGGTCAGCTCTCGCGCCGGCTGCGCAAGGCCGCCGCCGCCGCGAACCAGGTCGCCGCCGGCGAGACCGACGTACGGGTGCGGGACGCCATCGGCGGGGTGGTGCGGGACGAGACCGACGACCTCGCGCGGGCGGTGGACGCGATGACGGAGACGTTGCAGCAGCGGCTGGAGGCGGAGCGCCGGGTCACCGCCGACATCGCGCACGAGCTGCGCACCCCGGTGACGGGACTGCTGACCGCCGCCGAGCTGCTGCCGCCGGGCCGGCCGACCGAGCTGGTGCTGGACCGGGCCAAGGCGATGCGCACCCTGGTCGAGGACGTACTGGAGGTGGCCCGGCTGGACAGCGCCTCGGAGCGGGCCGAGTTGCAGGACATCGTGCTGGGCGAGTTCGTGGCCCGGCGGGTGGCGGCCAAGGGCGGGGACGTACGGGTGCGGGTGCTGCACGAGTCGGCGGTCACCACCGATCCGCGCCGGCTGGAGCGGGTGCTGTTCAACCTGCTCGCCAACGCCGCCCGGCACGGCCGGCCGCCGATCGAGGTCAGTGTCGAGGGCCGGGTGGTGCGGGTGCGCGATCACGGGCCGGGCTTTCCCGAGGGGCTGCTCGCCGCGGGCCCGAGCCGTTTCCGCACCGGCAGCGCGGACCGGGCCGGCCGGGGGCACGGGCTGGGGCTGACCATCGCGGCGGGACAGGCCCGGGTACTGGGCGCACGGCTGACCTTCCGCAACGTACGGCCCCCCGGGGCCCCCGACGACGCGCCCGCCGAGGGAGCCGTCGCCGTCCTGTGGCTGCCGGAACACGCACCGACGAACACCGGCAGCTACCCGATGCTCCCGGACCGAGCGGACCGAGCGGTTCGGACGGGCCGAGCGCACCGAGCGGACCGAACGGTTCGAGCGGACCGGCCGAATCAGCCGAACCGCTGACGGACCCGGCCGAATCAGCCGAACCACTGAGGTGCGGCCGAATCAGCCGAACCGCTGAGGATGCAGGCGAGGCCCCGAGACCGCGGACCACGGTCTCGGGGCCTCGCCCACGGGGTCAACGGGGGGGCGGCTGAATCAGACCGCCTCGACCGCCGGTGTCTTCAGCGCCGCGCCCTCGGCCGGGCCCTCGCCCGGCTCCTGGTCCGTCTTCGGGCCCGTCCCCTTGAGCGGGACCTCCTTGACGAACACGGCCGCGATCAGCGCCAGCACCGCCACCCCGGCGCCGAGCAGGAACGCCCCGTGGGTGCCCGCGGACACCGCGTGCTGGTACGCCTCCCGGGCCAGCTCCGGCAGCTTGGCGAGGCTGGCCGCGTCGAGCTGGGCGGACTGCTCGGTCACCTTTGAGCCCAGGTCACCGGCGCGCTCGGCCATGACGTCCTGGACGCGGTGATTGAACAGGGCGCCCATGATCGCGACGCCGAAGGAGGAGCCGAGGGTGCGGAACAGGGTGGTGGACGAGGAGGCCACGCCCATGTCCTTCATCTCCACGCTGTTCTGCGCCACCAGCATGGTGATCTGCATCAGGCAGCCCATGCCGAGACCGACGACGGCCATGTACACCCCGGAGGTGAACCGCGAGGTGTCCGTGTCCATCAGCGACAGCAGGAACAGTCCGACCGTCATCAGCGCGCCGCCGGCGATCGGGAAGATCTTGTACCGGCCGGTGTTGGTGGTCACCCGGCCCGCCACCATCGAGGTGACCAGCATCGCGCCGAGCATCGGCAGGAGCAGCAGCCCGGAGTTGGTGGCGGACGCGCCCTGCACCGACTGCTGGTAGAGCGGCAGGAAGAGCGTCGCGCCGAACATCACGAATCCGACGATGAAGCCGATGAGGGACATCAGCGTGAAGTTGCGGCTGCGGAAGATGTGCAGCGGCATGATCGGCTCGGCGGCCTTGGTCTGCCAGAACACGAACCCGACCAGGGCCGCGACCCCGATGCCGATCAGCTCCATGATCCGCGCGGAGGTCCAGGCGTACTCCGTGCCGCCCCAGGTGGTGACCAGGACGATCGCGGTGATGCCGACGGTCAGCAGCGCGGCGCCGAGATAGTCGATGCGCGCCTGGGCCCGCTTCTTCGGCAGATGCAGTACGAGACTGATGGCGACCAGCGCGATCACGCCGAGCGGCAGGTTGATGTAGAAGGACCAGCGCCAGCCCCAGTTGTCGGTGATGGTGCCGCCGACCAGCGGTCCGCCGATCATCGCCAGCGCCATGACGCCGGCCATCATGCCCTGGTACTTGCCGCGCTCGCGGGGCGGTATCAGGTCGCCGATGATCGCCATGACGCCGACCATCAGGCCGCCGGCGCCCAGGCCCTGCACCGCGCGGAAGGCGATGAGCTGGCCCATGTCCTGGGCCATGCCGCTGAGCGCCGAGCCGATCAGGAAGAGCACGATCGACGTCATGAACGTGCCCTTGCGGCCGTACAGGTCGCCGAGCTTGCCCCACAGGGGGGTGGCGGCCGCGGTGGCCAGCGTGTACGCCGTCACCACCCACGCCAGGTGTTCCAGGCCGCCGAGCTCGCCGACGATGGTCGGCATCGCGGTGCCGATGATCATGTTGTCCAGCATCGCGAGCATCATCGCGATCATGAGCGCCAGCAGGACGACCCGCACGCTCTTCGGTTGCTTCTCGCCGGTCGCCCCGGCTGTCGCTGTCTCCGCCATAACTCCCACTCCCCCAGCACCCGGGGTCTCTCCCGGGGACTTACTTGCCGCCCGGCTAGTGACTACACTTGAAGGTAGCCGCGTAACTAGCCGGGCGTCAAGTAAGTTTCTCGGGACGTGCGCGGAACGGAGGTGACATAGGAAGATGGGCGACACGATGGACGGCACCAAGCAGCAGCGACGCCGCGGGGACACCCGCCAGCGCATCCAGGACGTGGCGCTCGAGCTCTTCGCCGAGCAGGGCTACGAGAAGACCTCCCTGCGCGAGATCGCCGAGCGCCTGGACGTCACCAAGGCGGCCCTGTACTACCACTTCAAGACCAAGGAAGAGATCCTGGTCAGCATCTTCGCGGACCTCACCCAGCCCATGGAGCAGCTGATCGAGTGGGGCCTGGAGCAGCCCCGCTCGCTGGAGACGAAGCAGGAGATGGTGCGCCGCTACAGCGCGGCCCTGGCGGGCGCCGCCCCGCTGTTCCGCTTCATGCAGGAGAACCAGGCGACGGTACGGGAACTGCGCATCGGCGAGATGCTCAAGAGCCGCACGCTGAGTCTGAAGGACATCCTGGTCGACCCGGAGGCGGAGCTGACCGACCAGGTGCGCTGCGTCAGCGCGATGTTCACGCTGCACGCCGGGATGATCGTCCTCCAGGACCTCGAAGGCGACCCCGAGGCCAAGCGCAAGGCCGCGCTCGAGGTCGCCATCGATCTGATCACCCAGGCCCATCAGGGGCGCTGAGGCTCTTGTCGGCACGTGCCGCCGGTCAGACGGTCACACCCTTGGAGCGCAGGAACGCGACCGGGTCGACCGCCGAACCGTAGTTCGCGGTGGTACGGATCTCGAAGTGCAGGTGCGGGCCGCTGGAGTTGCCGGTGGAGCCGGACAGGGCTATGTGCTGGCCGGTCTTGACGACCTGGCCGACCTTCACGTCGATCCGCGACAGGTGGGCGTACTGGGAGTACGTGCCGTTGCCGTGCTTGATGACGATGGCGTTGCCGTAGGCGGGGCCGTCACCGGCGCCGTTGCCGCCGGCCTTGACGACGGTGCCGCCGTGCGCGGCCATCACCTCGGTGCCGGTGGGGACGGCGAAGTCCTGGCCGCTGTGCTTGTGCGACCACATGCCGCCGGCCTGGTTGAAGGTGGCGCTGAGGGTGTACTTCTTCACCGGGTCGACCCAGGAGGCGGCCTTCTTGGCGGCGGCCTGCTTGGCCTCGGTCTTGGCGGTGGCGGCCTTGGCCTGAGCCTCGGCCTGCGCCTGGACGGCGCCGGCGGTGCTGGAGGCCGCCGTGGTGTCGGCGGCTGCCGCGACCCCGGCTCCCAGCGCGACCGAGGCTCCCAGGCCGGCGGCCAGGACTGCGGCGCGGGTGCGAAGGGCGGTCGTACGGGAAGAGCGGGACGTGACACGCGAAGACATGCGAACCTCATGGGGACGGGGTCAGGGAAACGCCCATCCGGCGAACGGTCGCTCACCGGGCGGGCTCCACCTTGGTAACCCACCCGGCCGTACCGGCACAAAGGTGTGACCTACGACCGTATCTAGTAATTGACCCCGAAACTACCTATCTCTTGACGGGCTTCCCATTTAGGACAAAGCAGGTCACGGGGTCGGAGCTGGAGCCCTCCCGTGTGGCGGTTTGCCCGATTTCTCACTTATCGCCTGCTCCACTATTCCCCGTAGTACCGCCCGGATCGCCTGTGCGGCATGTCACCGGGGGACGTGATCGGTGACCGGCCGAATGTGACCCGGGCTACGCCGGGCAGGCGTAGCCTTGCGGTAGCTGTGAGTACGACAGGCATGCCACGGGGGGTAATGCATGGACACGGCCGGCAGCACCACGGACACCGCCGGTATTGATCTCGCCGACGCCATCGCCTCGGTCCGCGACCAGCTCGTCGAGGCGGCCACCCGGGCCACCGGAGCGCCGGTCTCCTTCGAAGTGGGACCGGTGGAGATGGAGTTCACCCTCGAACTGCGCCGCGAGAACAAGGGCGGCGGCAAGGTCCGGGCCTGGGTGGTCGAGGCCGGCGCCGACACCGCCCGCACCAGCGGCCTCACCCATCGCGTCTGCTTCACCCTCACCCCGCGCGACGCCCGTACCCGCGCCCCCTGGCTGGTCGGCCACGACGACCACGGCAGTACGGCGGGCTTCGGCGACGGCACCGGCTCCGGCCGCCCCGCTGCCCCGGTTCCCGGCCCGGTTCCCGGCCCCGCCCGTCCCGCGCAGTGATCCCCGCCGACACACCGGCCCGCCGTGCGGTCGTCGTGGTCGGGGACCGGCAGGGCAGCGGCGTGGCCCTCAACGGGCGGCTCGTCCTGACCTGCGCCCATGTCGTCGGGACCGGCACCGCCGCGCACGTCGCCCATCCCGCGCACACCGGCCAGATCCCGGCCGAGGTCGTCTGGTCCGACCCCGCCCAGGACACCGCGCTGCTCCTGACCAGCGAGGAACTCGCCTGCTCCGCCCATGTGCGGATCGGCCGCCCGGCGACCGAACAGGCCCTCCCGGACTGCGAGATCATCGGCTACCCGGACGTCCAGCGGCACACCGGCAACCGGCTGGCCACCGACCAGTTCACCGGCCGGGTGCTGCCGGCCGCCGCCGCCCCGCGCTCCGTCCTGACGTTCTCCTTCGACCGGACTCCCGCCACCGAGGGCCCACCGGACGGCCCGAGCCCACTGGCCGGTCTCTCCGGAGCCCCCGTCTTCGCCGGCGACGTGCTCCTCGGCATCGTCACGTCCATCCCCCGCGACCGGAGCCACCTGCGCGCCGAGGGCGTCCTCATCGGCGACCTGACCGCACTGCCGTACGACCTCCCCGAGACCGAGCCGATCACCCGCCACCACCCGGTCGACGGCGGCTACGAGCGGGACTACGCCCGGGCCGTCGGCATCGCGTTCCGCCGGATGCGGATCTTCGGGCTGGACGACCTGGGCCGCCGTGAGTCGGAGTGGGACCTCGACACCGCCTATCTGAGTCTGGAGGCGGCGGCCCGCACCTCCGACACCACCGCCCGGAACCTGGACACCACGACCACCCGGCAGCCGTTCTCGGTGGCCGCCCGCATCCCGCAGCGGATCGACACCCTGCTGGCAGGCCGGCCCCGGGTGCTGCTGCGCGGCGACGCGGGCGCCGGCAAGACCACCCTCGTGTGGTGGCTGGCGGCACACGCCGCCGCGGGCACCTTCGGCCCCGCCCTGGCCGGACTCAACGGCCTGGTCCCCTTCATCGTTCCGCTGCGCAACCTGCGCTCCCAGGGCGGCGCCTTCCCCTCCCCCGGCTCGCTGCCGCACGCCGCCCGCACGGTGATCGACGAGCCGCCCGCCGGCTGGGCCGGCCGGGTGCTGGAGGCCGGGCGGGCACTGCTGCTGGTGGACGGGCTGGACGAGGTGCCGGGGGCCGACCGCGAGGAGGCCCACCGCTGGCTGTCGGCGCTGCTGGCCCGCTACCCCCGTACGTCCTGCGTCGTGACGGTACGACCGCTGGCCGTGGAACCCGACTGGCTGGCCCAGGCCCGGTTCGAGGAGCTGCGGCTGCTGCCGATGCGGGACGAGGACATCCAGACGTTCGTCTCCCTGTGGCACCGCGCGGCCCGGCTGGAGGACGACGACCACGCGCTGCTCGCGGAACTGGAGCAGGATCTGTCGCGGCAGTTCCGGCACAGCTCCGCGCTGCGCGACCTGGCCCGCACACCGCTGCTGTGCGCGGTGATCTGCGCGCTGCACCGCAGGCACCAGGGGTTCCTGCCCGAGACCCGGTTCAAGCTCTACCGGTCGGCCCTGGAGATGCTCCTCGGCCACCGCGACACCCGCCGCCGGGTCGACGCGCCCGACGGCATCACCATGACCGTCGAGGAGCACCACCAGATCCTCCAGCGCGTCGCGGTGTGGCTGCTGCGCTGCGGACAGTCGGAGTTCACCCGCGACGAGGCCCGGCCACAGCTCGCCGCGGCCCTCGCCGGGATGGAGCGGGCCCGCGCCCAGGGCAGCCCGGAATCCATCCTCACCCACCTGATCAACCGCTCCGGACTGCTCCAGGAGCGCGGCGACGGCTCCTACCAGTTCATCCACCGCACCTTCCAGGACTTCCTCGCCGCCAAGGAACTCGTCGAGAGCAACTCCTTGCGCGAACTCGTCCGCAACGCCGACGACGGACTGTGGCAGGACGTCATCCTGCTGGCCGCGGGCCACTGCCGCCGCGAGATCGGCGAGCTGCTGAGGGGGCTGCTCGTCCGCTGCGACGCCCCGGACACCCCGGCGCCGCTGCGCACCCAGCTGACCGTGCTGACCGCCCTGTGCGCCCAGCACGCGGCCTGGCTGGACAGTGCCCTCCAGGAACGGATCCGCGAGCGCGTCCTCGCCCTCATGGCCGCCCTCACCCCGACCGACGTGGTCCAGGCGGCCCGGCTCGGACCGTACGTACTCCAGTTCCTGCCCCACCCCGCGACGCTGGGACCGGCCCGGAGCCGGACGATGGCCGAGCTGGTCGGCAAGGTCGGCGGCACGGAGGCCATCCCCTACGCCCGCCTGCTCGTCGCCACCCCGGGCCGGTCCAGCTCGGTACCGGTACGGCTGCTGCACTCCTGGAACAACTTCCCCGCCGAGGAGTACGCCCGCTCGGTGCTGAGCCTGATGTCGCCGGAACTGTCGGCGCCCGTGAGCACCCGGGAACAGCTGGAGCTGCTGCACCGGCTGCCGATCGGCAGACGGCTGGTGCTGAGCGGGCCCTTCACCTCGGCCGAGCTGGCCGCGGCCCGACTGCCCGGACTGCGGGCGCTGCGGCTGTCCCGGCTGCCCGCGCTGACGGACCTCGACTTCCTGCGCGTGCACGGCCGGTCGCTGGAATCCCTGGAGGTCACCGCGACCGCCTTGGCGCTGCGGGACATCTCGGCGGTGTCCGAACTGCCCGCGCTGACCTCGCTGATCCTGCGGGTGCCGCTGGAGTCCGACGCGCTGCGGCATCTGGCGAGCGTTCCGGCGCTGACCTCGCTGACCCTGGACAACTCGCAGCTCACCCGGGTGACCGAGATCCCGGTCCACCGCACGGTCACCCGGCTCGCGCTGCCGGCCCGGCGGCTGGTGGACATCGGGGGCATCGACGCCTGGGAGGCCCTGACCTCGCTCACTCTGCCGCTGCCGCTGAACACCGCGGAGTTCTGGGGCTTCGTCCGTGGCCGGGACCGGATCACCGAGGTCGACACGACCGCGCCGCCCTTCGCCGAGCTGCGGCAGCACGGCCCCATTCCCCAGGTGGCGTCGCTGCGGCTGCGGCAGGTCGCCGGCACGGACGACGTGGAGGCACTGGCGGAGGTCTTCCCCGGGCTGGAGCGCCTCACCCTGGTGGCGGCCCACGAGCACGAGCTGTCCGCCGACGGTCCGGCCCTGGCACGGCTGCGCCGGCGGCACCCGCGGCTGCGGATCAGCGTCTGGAACGCGGGCGAGGGCGGGCCCGCCTGAGAAACAGAAGAAGGGCCGGTGCTCACGCACCGGCCCTTCTTCTCACCGCGTGAGGCTTACGCCTCCTTGCTCAGGTTCGGCCCGGCGCCGCCGGCCGCCTGCTCGATCGGCGGGGCGTCGGGCAGGGCCGACTTCTCCTCGCCGCGGAAGGTGAAGGTCTGGGACTCGCCCTCGCCCTCGGTGTCCACGACCACGATGTGACCGGGGCGCAGCTCGCCGAAGAGGATCTTCTCCGACAGCGTGTCCTCGACCTCGCGCTGGATCGTGCGGCGCAGCGGACGCGCGCCCAGCACCGGGTCGTAGCCCTTCTTGGACAGCAGTTCCTTGGCGGACTGGGAGAGCTCCAGGCCCATGTCCCGGTCCTTGAGGCGCTCGTCCACCTTGCCGATCATCAGGTCGACGATCGCGAGGATGTCGGCCTGGGTCAGCTGCGGGAAGACGACCACGTCGTCGACGCGGTTGAGGAACTCGGGCCGGAAGTGCTGCTTCAGCTCGTCCGAGACCTTGTTCTTCATGCGCTCGTAGTTGGTCTTCGTGTCACCCGCGGCGGCGAAGCCGAGGTTGAAGCCCTTGGAGATGTCCCGGGTGCCGAGGTTGGTCGTCATGATGATGACCGTGTTCTTGAAGTCCACGACCCGGCCCTGGGAGTCGGTCAGCCGACCGTCCTCCAGGATCTGGAGCAGCGAGTTGAAGATGTCCGGGTGGGCCTTCTCCACCTCGTCGAACAGGACGACGGAGAACGGCTTGCGGCGCACCTTCTCGGTGAGCTGGCCGCCCTCTTCGTAGCCCACGTAACCGGGGGGCGAACCGAAGAGCCGCGAGACCGTGTGCTTCTCGCTGAACTCCGACATGTCGAGGGAGATCAGCGCGTCCTCGTCGCCGAAGAGGAACTCGGCGAGCGCCTTGGACAGCTCGGTCTTACCGACACCGGACGGGCCGGCGAAGATGAACGAGCCACCGGGGCGCTTCGGGTCCTTCAGACCGGCCCGGGTACGGCGGATCGCCTTCGAGAGCGCCTTGACGGCGTCCTTCTGGCCGATGACCCGCTTGTGCAGCTCGTCCTCCATGCGGAGCAGACGGCTGGACTCCTCCTCGGTCAGCTTGAAGACCGGGATGCCGGTCGCCGTGGCCAGGACCTCGGCGATCAGCTCGCCGTCGACCTCGGCGACGACGTCCATGTCGCCGGCCTTCCACTCCTTCTCCCGCTTGGCCTTCGCGGCGAGGAGCTGCTTCTCCTTGTCGCGCAGGGAGGCGGCCTTCTCGAAGTCCTGCGAGTCGATCGCGGACTCCTTGTCGCGGCGGACGCCGGCGATCTTCTCGTCGAACTCGCGAAGGTCCGGCGGCGCGGTCATCCGGCGGATGCGCATCCGGGAGCCGGCCTCGTCGATCAGGTCGATCGCCTTGTCGGGGAGGAACCGGTCCGAGATGTAGCGGTCGGCCAGGGTGGCCGCCTGGACCAGGGCCTCGTCCGTGATCGAGACGCGGTGGTGGGCCTCGTAGCGGTCACGGAGACCCTTGAGGATCTCGATGGTGTGCGGGAGCGAGGGCTCGGCGACCTGGATGGGCTGGAAGCGGCGCTCCAGGGCCGCGTCCTTCTCCAGGTGCTTGCGGTACTCGTCCAGCGTGGTGGCGCCGATGGTCTGGAGCTCACCGCGGGCCAGCATCGGCTTGAGGATGCTGGCGGCGTCGATCGCGCCCTCGGCGGCGCCCGCACCCACGAGGGTGTGCAGCTCGTCGATGAACAGGATGATGTCGCCGCGGGTGCGGATCTCCTTGAGCACCTTCTTCAGGCGCTCCTCGAAGTCACCGCGGTAGCGGGAGCCGGCCACCAGCGCGCCGAGGTCCAGGGTGTAGAGGTGCTTGTCCTTGAGGGTCTCGGGCACCTCGCCCTTGACGATGGCCTGGGCGAGGCCCTCGACGACGGCGGTCTTGCCGACGCCGGGCTCGCCGATCAGCACCGGGTTGTTCTTGGTACGGCGGGACAGCACCTGCATGACCCGCTCGATCTCCTTCTCGCGCCCGATGACCGGGTCGAGCTTGGACTCACGAGCGGCCTGGGTGAGGTTCCGGCCGAACTGGTCGAGGACCAGGGACGTCGAGGGGGTGCCCTCGGCAGGGCCGCCGGCGGTGGCGGTCTCCTTGCCCTGGTAACCGGAGAGCAGCTGGATCACCTGCTGCCGCACCCGGTTGAGGTCTGCGCCCAGCTTGACCAGGACCTGGGCGGCGACGCCCTCGCCCTCACGGATCAGGCCGAGCAGGATGTGCTCCGTGCCGATGTAGTTGTGGCCCAGCTGAAGGGCCTCGCGGAGCGACAGCTCCAGGACCTTCTTGGCACGGGGGGTGAAGGGGATGTGCCCGGACGGGGCCTGCTGGCCCTGGCCGATGATCTCCTCCACCTGCTGGCGGACCGCCTCGAGCGAAATCCCGAGGCTCTCAAGGGCCTTGGCGGCGACACCCTCACCCTCGTGGATCAGGCCCAGGAGGATGTGCTCGGTGCCGATGTAGTTGTGGTTGAGCATCCGGGCTTCTTCCTGAGCCAGGACGACAACCCGCCGCGCGCGGTCGGTGAACCTCTCGAACATCGTTAATCGCTCCTCAGAGCGGTCAGGCAGTAAGGGGAACTTCCCCTCCCTGTCCTTCCGCAGCTTAGTCCCGCAAGCGGGGACCGCTCATTCCAACTGCCGACACCGTCGATGGCCTCCTGACCCGCAACGCCGACATCTGCTCCAACCCGATGGTGCGAGACGATGTTCCCGCAGGCCAGGCACTTACCCCAGTCGCCAGTACGCCGATGGCGAACGCGAGCCGGCCTTTTCTGCGTGTCGCCCCCTCTCACTAGGGATGTCTTACCCGCCCCGACTGACAGTCCATGCCGCGCACACCGATTCCCTCCGCTACGGGCGAACAACCTCGTGCCTCGCCGTGCCCCTTCACGCCCCCGCGGTGGGCACTCTGTGCGTTCGCACGCACACTCACCGTGACTTGTGAGTCCTTGGGGCGGTTGCTCCGGCATGGTCGATGCCGGTGCCGAGGGGACCTGGGAGCGACGGGTCCGGTGGTGGTACGAGAGCGGGCTGGGCTGGGAGACGGCGCCGGGGACTCCGGTACGGCTGCGCACCGGCGTCCGCTTCGACGTCCTGGACGTTCCGGCCGAGGCCGGGCGGGCGGCCCTGTGGCGGCTTGGCGGGCCCGCTCCGGTGGCGCTGCGGGGCGACCGGATGCTGCTGCTGGTGGCCGCGGGCAGCGCGGAGGAACTGCCCGGGCTGCTGGAGTGGCTGGAGTGGGGGACGCTGCCGCTGGATCTGTCGGCGCGGGGGGCGGGGGAGCTTGTGGAGGCTCCTGTGCCGTGGGGGGAGAGGGGGGTGACGGGGCCGAGAGAGTCGAGGGGGGAGGGTGGGGACGGTGGGGAGGGTGGGGAGGGTGGGCAAGGCGAGGTGGGGGTTGCCGTTCCCGTCGGGGTCCCGGTGGGTGGGTCCGGGGGGTGTTGTCGGCAGGGGGCCGCCGTGTGGCTGCGGCCCCCTGTGCCGGGGGGCGAGGTCGAGGCCTCGCTGCCGACGCTGTCGGCTCCGGGGGGCGGTGGGGGCGCCCCCGGTCTCGCACCCGATCTCGTCCGGCTGGTCGACACGGTGGCGACGCACTGCCATCGCGTCCGGCTGCGGGGCGCGGGCGGGCCGCGCTCGCAGGGATGCCGGTGAGTTCGCCGCCGATGCCGTCGCCGGGGGTCCGGCGGTGGCAGGGACGGCCGTCTCGGTGATCAGCCGTTGGCCTTCTCGTACGCCTCGCGAATGGTCGCCGGGACGCGGCCGCGGTCATTGACCTCGTAACCGTTCTCCTTGGCCCAGGCGCGGATCGCCGCGGTGTCCTGGCTGCCGCCGGCAGCGGCGCGGGCCTTGCCGCGCCCGCCGGAAGCACGGCCTCCGGTGCGCCGGCCGCCCTTCACGTACGGGTCGAGAAGGCCACGGAGCTTGTCCGCATTGGCAGTCGTGAGATCGATCTCGTACGTCTTGCCGTCCAGCGCGAACGTCACGGTCTCGTCCGCCTCGCCGCCGTCGAGGTCATCGACAAGAAGGACCTGAACCTTCTGTGCCACCGGATTTCCTTTCATCGATAACTTGAGGGCTCGTCGCCCCTTGTTATATGCAGTACTGCAGTACGTCGGAAAGCAAACCGCTTTTGCCGGAAAAACACAAACCCCCGGCGGAGAGCAGTGGCTCCGCAGCGGGCCGGAAGATGCGCGTTTCGGACAAAGGGGCACGCTTGAGGGGTGGCGTGCGGAGAATAAACCTGGCGGATGTCGTGCGGACGGCAGACGGCAGACGGCAGTACCGGCGCCGACGATCACAGATGCAGAAGCATCCGGCTGTTGCCCAAGGTGTTCGGTTTCACTCGTTCGAGACCGAGGAACTCCGCGACGCCCTCATCATAGGAACGGAGCAACTCCGCGTAGACATCGGTGTCGACCGGCGTCTCGCCGATCTCCACGAAGCCGTGCTTGCCGAAGAAGTCCACTTCGAAGGTCAGACAGAAAACCCGGCGAACGCCGAGCCAGCGTGCGGTCTCCAGCAACTTCTCCAGCAACTGATGACCGACGCCCGCGCCCTTGAGGCCGGGCTTCACCGCGAGAGTCCGTACTTCCGCGAGGTCTTCCCACATGACGTGCAGGGCGCCGCAGCCGACCACCTCGGCGTTGTCGTCCCGCTCCGCGACCCAGAACTCCTGGATGTCCTCGTAAAGCGTCACCATCGCTTTGTCGAGCAGGATGCGGCCGCGTACGTAGGCGTCGAGGAGCCGGCGGACGGAGGGGACATCGCTGGTGCGGGCCCGGCGTACGGTGATGGCTTTTGCGGTGACTTCGGGGCTCACTGCTGACATGAGCGGACGCTATCGCTCATCGGGTTCGGGGGCGGCGTCGGGGTTCCGTGCGGAGTCCGGGTTCTGGGACCGCGGGTTCTGGGGCTCCGGGGTTTCAGGGCCCTGGGCGATGCGGATGGCGTCTCTCAGGGCCTGCCGCTGTTCCTCGCTCATCATGCCGAAGAAGGCGATGAGGGCGGCGGCCGGGTTGTCGCTCTGGGACCACGCGTCGTTCATCAGGGCGGCGGCGTAGGCGGCGCGGGTGGAGACGGCCTCATATCGATAGGCCCGGCCTTCGGCCTCGCGACGGACCCAGCCCTTCTGATGAAGATTGTCCAAAACGGTCATCACCGTGGTGTAGGCGATCGACCGTTCCTGCTGGAGATCTTCAAGGACTTCTCGGACGGTCACCGGGCGGTTCCACTTCCACACCCTGGTCATGACCGCGTCTTCGAGTTCTCCCAATGGGCGAGGCACGTTCAGCACACTAGTGGGAGATTCTTCCCGAGGCGTGCTGGACGTGCGGTTTACCGGCAAATGGGATGAAGGGCTCAGACCTCGGTGTGCGGGGCGGACGGCCGGCGGGCGGCCTCCGACTGGGCGAGGGCGGCGTCGACGGCCGCGTCCTCCTTGGCCTTGTTGGCGCCGCCCTGGGTCTTCACGATCACCCTGATCACGGCGATGAAGAGCACGGCCATGACGACCGGGGGCACGAGCGCGGAGACGTAGTCCATGACCCCAGGGTAGCCACCGGGTCGGCTCAGCCTGCCGCGAGGTGCTGTCCGGGGGGCGGCGGGGGCGGGGCCGGCTTGCGGCGGGGGAAGACCTCGCCGGGGGTGGGGACGGGGCGCTTGGGGGTGGCGGGGGGCGGTGAGGTGGGGCGGGGCTGGGGCTGCGGTTGGCGCTGAGGCTGGGGCTGGGGGGTGCCGGGCTTCTCGGCGGGGCCGCCGTGCGGGACGGCGAGCAGGCGGGTGCGGGCGGCGGGGATGGCGGGGATGGCGGGGGTGGTGGGGGCGGGGGTGCCGAGGGTGGCTGTGACGGGGGTGGCTGTGACAGGGGTGGCTGTGACGGGGGTGGCTGTGACGGAGGTGGGGGTCTGGCAGCGTCCGAGGAGGGCGGCGGCGGTGGGGTTGCCGCGGAGGGCGCCGAGGGCGGCGAGGTCGTCCCGGGTCGGGCGGTGGCCGGCGCCGAGGGCCTCGTCGAGGAGGGCGAGGTAGCCGGTGGCGGTGCCGGGGAGGGCGGCGCGGTACCGGGCGAGGTCGGCCAGGAGGAAGGTGCGCAGCCGGGCGCTCTCCCGCGTCGCCTCGTCGAGCGACTCGGCCAGGCGGAGGCAGTCCTGGGCGTCCTCGGCCGAGACGGGGCTGGGGTTCAGGGCGAGGGCGAGGGCGCGGCGGAGCACACGCAGCTCCTCCACACCGAACGCCAGGCCGCCGCGGGATCCGTATGGCGTGGGCATGCGGCGACGATACGCGCTAATCAGACAAACTCGGCACAGGGTGAGAGGTGTGGCGTATCGGTCCCACTCGGGTGGGGGTGGGATGCCTGCGGCGGCCTGCGCGGGTGGGGTGGGGGTGCGCGTAGCGCCCTCGGTTTGGTGGTGGGTCGGGGCCGGGGTGGGGGGTGTCCGTCCTCGGAACGGCGCGGAATGGGTCTGTTACGGGGGTGGAACGGGTTGACGCGCCAACCGCTGCGGGCGGACACCCCCCACCCCGTCCCCTTTCCGCCGTACGCGACTGCGGGTACGTACCCGCCCAACCGCGGGCAGTCGTGCCTCCCCCCGTGCCTGAACGGCCTGGGAGGTACCCCCAGGGGCGGCACGGGTGGGCGCGGCGGCGCCCGGCCAGCGCCGGGTCGCGCCATACCCCCTGCCCAACCCCGCCGTCAGAGCCGGGACACGTTTCGCTCATAGACCAGGCGGAGGCCGATCAGGGTCAGCCACGGCTCGTGTTCGTCGATGACCGAGGACTCGCCCAGGACCATGGGGGCCAGTCCGCCGGTCGCGATGACCGTGACGTCGTCGGGGTCGTCGGCCAGCTCGCGGGCCATCCGGCCGACCACCCCGTCGACCTGGCCGGCGAAGCCGTACACGATGCCCGCCTGCATCGCCTCGACCGTGTTCTTGCCGATCACGCTGCGCGGGCGGGCCACCTCGATCTTGCGGAGTTGCGCGCCCTTGACGCCGAGCGCGTCGACCGAGATCTCGATGCCGGGCGCGATGACCCCGCCGACGTACTCGCCGCGCGCGGACACCGCGTCGAACGTCGTCGCCGTGCCGAAGTCGACGACGACGGCGGGGCCGCCGTAGAGGTCGACGGCGGCCACCGCGTTGATGATGCGGTCGGCGCCGACCTCCTTGGGGTTGTCGGTGAGGATCGGGACGCCCGTCTTGACGCCCGGTTCGACGAGGACGGCCGGGACGTCGCCGTAGTAGCGGCGGGTCACCTCGCGCAGTTCGTGCAGGACGGACGGGACGGTCGCGCAGATGGCGATGCCGTCGATGCCGTCGCCCAGTTCGTCGCCGAGCAGCGGGTGCATGCCCATCAGGCCCTGGAGCAGGACCGCCAGCTCGTCGGCGGTGCGGCGGGCGTCGGTGGAAATGCGCCAGTGTTCGACGATCTCGTCGCCGTCGAAGAGACCGAGGACGGTGTGGGTGTTTCCTACGTCGATCGTCAGCAGCATGGTCCGTCTACTCCGCCGGGCGCAGGTCGAGGCCGATGTCGAGGACGGGCGAGGAGTGCGTGAGGGCTCCTACGGCCAGGTAGTCGACGCCGGTCGCGGCGTAGGTCTTGGCGTTGTCGATGGTGAGGCGGCCGGAGGCTTCGAGGGCGGCTCGGCCGTCCACCAGGGCGACCGCCTCCTCGCATTCGCCGGGGGTGAAGTTGTCCAGGAGGATCAGGTCGGCGCCCGTCTCCAGCACCTCGCGGAGCTGGTGCAGGGTGTCGACCTCGACCTCGATGGGCAGGTCGGGGAAGCGGTCGCGGACCGCCTGGAAGGCCGCCGCGACGCCGCCGGCCGCCACCACGTGGTTGTCCTTGACCAGGGCCGCGTCCGAGAGGGACATGCGGTGGTTGACGCCGCCGCCGCAGCGGACCGCGTACTTCTCCAGGCTGCGCAGGCCGGGGGTGGTCTTGCGGGTGTCGCGGACCTTCGTCTCCGTACCCTCCAGGGCGTCCGCCCACGCGCGGGTGGCCGTCGCGATGCCGGAGAGGCGGCACAGGATGTTCAGCGCGCTGCGTTCGGCGGTGAGCAGGTCGCGGGTGAGGGAGGTGACGGAGAGGAGGGTCTGGTTCGGCTCGACGCGGTCGCCGTCCTCCACGTGGCGTTCCACTTCGAATTCGTCCGTGCAGACGACGGACAGGACCGCCTCGGCGACCCTGAGGCCGGCCACGACACCGGCCTCGCGGGCGGTGAAGTCGGCGGTGGAGACCGCGTCCTCGGGGATGGTGGCGACCGTCGTCACGTCCACGCCGCCGGCCAGGTCCTCCTGGACGGCGACGTTGGCGATGTCCTCGATCTCCACCGGGTCGAGGCCGGCCTCGGTCAGGAGCTGGGCGAGCGCGGGGTCCAGGCCGCACTCCAGGTAGTCCTCGTCTTCGGCGGTACCGGCTCCGCAGGCGCAGCCGTCGCCGCAGCCTCCGTCGGGGGCGAGGGGGAGGTCGTGGGTGGTCACGTCGTCACTGCTCCTGGGGAGGTCGGGGGTTTCGCCGCGCCGGCTGTCCGGTCGGGGGAAAGTCTGCGGTCTGTGTGGTGTGCACGGCGAGGGCACGGTCCGGGTTCAGGCGTACGACGATGTGGCGGCGCCAGCTGTCGTCGTCCCGGTCGGGGGTGTCCTCGCGCCAGTGGCAGCCCCGGGTCTCGGTGCGCAGCGCGGCGGCGGTGAGCAGGGCGCTGGCCACGCACAGGAGGTTGGTGGTCTCCCAGGTGTCGACACCCGGCTCGGTGGTCTTGCCGTGCACGTCGAGGGCCTCGCGGGCCTGGTCGTGGAGGTGCTGGAGGCGGTCGGCCGCCCGGGTGAGGGACTCGGCGGAACGCAGCACACCGGCGCCCTCGGTCATGATCCGCTGGAGGGTGAAGCGGGCCTCCGGGGGGAGCAGGGGGTGCGGGTCGCGGGCCGGTGCGGGGGTGTGCGGCGGGCGGGGGGTGAGGGTGCCGGACGCCTTGCGGGCGGCCAGGTCGGCGGCGATGCGTTCGGCGTAGACCAGGCCTTCCAGGAGGCTGTTGGAGGCCAGCCGGTTGGCGCCGTGCACGCCGGTGCAGGCGGTCTCGCCGCACGCGTAGAGGCCGGGGACGGTGGTGCGGCCAGTGGCGTCGGTGCGGACGCCGCCGGAGGCGTAGTGCGCGGCGGGGGCCACCGGGATGGGTTCGGTGACCGGGTCGATGCCGTGGGCCCGGCAGGCGGCGAGGATGGTCGGGAAGCGGGTCTCCCACATGGCCCGGCCGAAGTGGCGGGCGTCCAGGTACATGTGCTCGGCCCGCTGTTCGAGCATCCGGCGGGTGATGGCCTTGGCGACGATGTCCCGGGGGGCCAGTTCGGCCAGTTCGTGCTGCCCGAGCATGAAGCGGGTGCCGGCCGCGTCGACCAGGTGGGCGCCCTCGCCGCGGACCGCCTCCGAGACCAGCGGCTGCTGGCCCTCCGCGTCCGGGCCGAGGAAGAGCACGGTGGGGTGGAACTGGACGAATTCGAGGTCGCTGACCTCCGCGCCGGCGCGCAGGGCGAGGGCCACTCCGTCGCCGGTGGAGACGGACGGGTTGGTCGTCGCCGAGAAGACCTGGCCCATGCCGCCGGTGGCGAGGACGACGGCGGGGGCGTGCACCGCGCCCACGCCGTCGTGCTGGCCCTCGCCCATGACGTGCAGGGTGACGCCGGCGGTGTGGCCCTCGGCGTCCGTGAGGAGGTCCAGGACGAGCGCGTTCTCGACGGTCGGGATGGTGCGGGCGCGGACCGCCTCGACCAGGGCACGGGAGATCTCCGCGCCCGTGGCGTCGCCGCCCGCGTGGGCGATGCGGCGGCGGTGGTGGCCGCCCTCCCGGGTCAGCTCCAGGGCGCCGTCGGCCGCTTCGTCGAAGTGCGCGCCGGTCGCGATCAGGCGGCGTACGGCGTCGGGGCCCTCGGTGACGAGGATGCGCACCGCCTCCTCGTCGCACAGGCCGGCGCCCGCGACCAGGGTGTCGTCCAGGTGCTGGGCGGGGGTGTCGCCCTCGCCGAGGGCCGCCGCGATGCCGCCCTGCGCCCAGCGGGTGGAGCCGGCGTCCAGCCGGGCCTTGGTGACGACGACGGGACGCAGTCCGGCCGCCTCGCAGCGCAGCGCGGCCGTGAGACCGGCCACGCCGGAGCCGACCACGACCACGTCCGCGTCGAGGGACCAGCCGGGGGTGGGAGCGTGCAGTCGCGGTCGCGGTTCCGGTCGCTGATGCGGTCGCGGTTCCGGTCGCTGATGCGGTCGCGCTGGTATGCCTGTGCCGGTCATACGGCGGCTCCGGGAGTGGTGGCGAAGGTGAGGGGGAGGTTGTCGATCAGGCGGGTGGTGCCGACCCGGGCGGCGACGGCGAGGACGGCCTCGCCGGTGAAGTCCTCGTCGACCTCGGTGAAGTCGGCGGGGTCCACCAGGGCCAGGTAGTCCAGGAGCAGCGGCGGGGTGGCGCGGGCCGCGTCGTCCAGCACCGCGCGGGCGGCGGCGCGGACGGCCGCCGGGCCGCTGCCGGTGTGCGGGGCGGCCTGCGCGACGGCGTGCGTGTCGGCCGCCGCGCGGGACTCGCCGAGCCTGCCGAGCGCGTCGGCCCGCGCCTGTGTGGCGGGCACCTCGCGGGCCCGGGCGCGCAGCGCCTCCTGGGCGGCGTGCCGGTCACGGCCGGCGAACAGGGCCGCGGACAGGGCGAGGGCGGTACGCCGTTCCGCGGCCGAGAGGTAGCGGTTGCGGCTGGAGAGGGCGAGGCCGTCCGCCTCGCGGACGGTGGGGACGGCGACGATCTCGATGCCGAAGTTCAGGTCGCGGACCATGCGGCGGATCAGCGCGAGCTGCTGGGCGTCCTTCTGCCCGAACAGCGCGGCGTCCGGGCGGGTCAGGTGCAGCATCTTGGCGACGACCGTGAGCATGCCGTCGAAGTGGCCGGGGCGGGCGGCGCCCTCCAGGCGTTCGCCCATCGGGCCGGCGGAGACGCGGACCTGGGGTTCGCCGCCCGGGTAGACCTCGTCGGCGGACGGGGCGAAGACGGCGTCGGCACCGGCTTGTGCGGCCAGCGCGAGGTCGGCGTCCAGGGTGCGCGGGTAGCGGTCGAGGTCCTCGCCGGCGCCGAACTGGAGCGGGTTGACGAAGACCGTGACGACCACCTCGCCGTCCGGGCCGGCCAGCTCGCGGGCGGCGCGGATCAGGGTGGCGTGGCCCTCGTGCAGGGCGCCCATCGTCATCACCAGGGCGCGGCGGCCCCGGCGCTCGCGCGCGTGCAGTTCGGCGGCGGTGCCGAGGAGGACGGTGGCGGCGGCGGTCATCGTGCGGTCCCTTCGGGGCCTTGGGTGCCTTCGGGGTGATCGGGGCCTTGGGTGCCTTCGGGGTGTTCGTGGGCTTGGGGGGCTTCGGGGGCTTGGGGGGCTTCGGGGGCTTCGGGGGCTTGGGGGGTTTCAGGGGTTTCGGGGGTTTCGGGGGTTTCGAGGGCTCCTTCGGGGGCGCTTTCCGGGGCTTGGGGGCCTTCAGATCCCTGGGTGTCTTCGGGGTCGTTCCCGTTCCCCCCGGCGCTCCCGTTCCCCCCGGCGCTCCCGTTCCCCCCGGCGCTCCCGTTCCCCTCCGCTCCCCCGGCGAGTACGCCGAGCAGGTCCTCGGCGAGCCGTGGTTCCAGCAGGCCGTGGGCCAGGGCCCGGTCGGCGGTCGCGCGGGCCATCGCCAGGTAGCCGGCGACGGTGGCCGGGGCGTGCGCGCGCAGTTCCTCGATGTGCGCGGCCACCGTGCCCGCGTCCCCGCGCGCGACCGGGCCGGTCAGGGCCGCGTCGCCGGAGCGCAGGGCGTTGTCCAGGGCCGCGCCGAGCAGCGGGCCGAGCATCCGGTCGGGGGCGCCGACGCCGGCGGTGCGCAGCAGTTCCAGGGACTGGGCGACCAGGGTGACCAGGTGGTTGGCGCCGAGGGCGAGGGCCGCGTGGTACAGCGGGCGCTTCTCCTCGTCGATCCACTCCGGCTCGCCGCCCATCTCGATGACCAGGGCCTCGGCGGCCAGCCGCAGTTCGTCGGGCGCGGTGACGCCGAAGGAGCAGCCGGCCAGCCGCTGTACGTCGACGGGGGTGCCGGTGAAGGTCATCGCCGGGTGCAGGGCCAGCGGCAGGGCGCCGGCCCGCCGGGCGGGGTCCAGGACCCGGGTGCCGAACCGTCCGGAGGTGTGCGCGAGCAACTGGCCCGGGCGGACGGCGCCGGTCTCGGCGAGGCCGGCCACCAGGGCGGGCAGGGCGTCGTCGGGGACGGTGAGCAGTACGAGTTCGGCGCGGCGCAGGACCTCGGCGGGCTCCACCAGCGGGACGTCGGGGAGCAGGGCCGCGGCGCGGCGCCGGGAGGCGTCGGAGACGCCCGAGGCGGCGACCGGGCGGTGCCCGGCGAGCTGGAGGGACGCGGCCAGCGCGGGGCCCACCCGGCCGGCGCCGACGACGCCGACGGTGAGCCGCGCGGGGCGGTCCCTGGGATCGGGTTGTGGGGTTGTGTGCACGCGACGGTGGCCTTCCCGTTCCAGTCCGCGCTGGGTACCGGACGATTTCTCGTCATGTTAACGCGATCGGTTCCGGGGCGGCCGGTTGTCCACAGGCTGTTCCTCCACAAGCTGTGGACGGATATCCGGTGTCGCGCACAGGAGGGCACCCTGCATGATCGCCTCCATGGCTGATGACGTGGCAGACATGACAGACGTGACAGATGACGCTGGGCAGAGCGGTCCGGTGACCGAGGAAGAACGCGGGCAGCGGCTGCGGAAGCGGCGCGGTGCCGCCCACCGCGGCGCGCGGCGGGTGCTCGCCCGCCCCGGCTTCCTCGGCTCGCTCCGGGGCCGGCTGGCCGTCCTGGACGGCGCCGGGGAGCTGTACGACCTGGACGAACCGGCCGACCAGTACGGCAACGGCGTCGTCACCGCCCTGGAGGAGCGGGTCGCCGCGCTGCTCGGCAAGGAGGCCGCCGCCTTCTTCCCGACCGGCACGATGGCCCAGCAGGTGGCCCTGCGCTGCTGGGCGGGGCGCACCGGCAGCCAGGTGGTCGCCCTGCACGGACTCGCCCATCCCGAGGTGCACGAACGGGACGCCTTCAGCCAGCTGAGCGGGCTGCGTCCGGTGCGGCTGACGAGCGCGCCCCGGCAGCCGACCGCCGAGGAGGTACGGGACTTCGAGGAGCCGTTCGGGACGCTGATGCTGGAGCTGCCGCTGCGCGACGCCGGGTATCTGCTGCCCACCTGGGAGGAGCTGACCGAGGTGACCGGGGCGGCCCGGGAGCGGGACGCCGTGGTCCACTTCGACGGGGCCCGCCTGTGGGAGACCAGCACGCACTTCGGCCGGCCGCTGGACGAGATCGCGGGCCTCGCGGACAGCGTCTACGTGTCGTTCTACAAGTCGCTGGACGGCTTCGGCGGCGCCGCCCTGGCCGGTCCCCGGACCCTGGTGGAGGAGGCGCGCACCTGGCGGCACCGGTACGGCGGCATGGTCTTCCAGCAGTTCCCGACGGCGCTGGCGGCACTGGCCGGGCTGGAGCGGGAGCTGCCCCGGCTGCCGGACTACGTGCGGCACGCGCGCGTGGTGGCCGACGCGCTGCGGGAGGGCTTCGCGGCGGCGGGCGTGCCGTGGGCCCGGGTCCACCCCGAGGTGCCGCACACCCACGAGTTCCAGCTCTGGCTGCCGTACGACGCCGACACCGTCACCGAGGCGGCGATCCAGCAGGGCGAGGAGACGGGTGACCTGCTCTTCTCCCGCCCCTGGGACGCGCCGGGTCCCGGTCTCGCCATGACGGAGGTCGCGGTGGGGGCCGCCGGGCTGGAGTGGACGGCACAGGACGTACGGGCGGCGGTGGCCGACTTCGTGGGGCGGCTGGATACGGATGCCTCGTAGGCAGACCCGCTCAGTCGAACCGGATGTGCCGCAGGCCGATCCCCGCCTGCCGGATCCGCGTCCGTAGCCAACCCTCGGTGTTCGGGCGGAGGCGCAGGCCGGTCAGAGCGGCGATCCGGTCGGCGGTCTCCGGGACGGTCACGCGGTCCGTCCACAGGTGTGCGGCGAACTCAGGCTCGCGCAGCCGTTCCAGGCAGTGGTCCAGCTGCCGGACGGCCCAGCTCTCGCGGGGCTTCCCGGTAGGGCGCTGAAGGGCTTCGACCACGCCCCGTTCCCGCAGCCGGCGCAGGACGGTCGCCCGGTCGGCAAGGAGCGTGACGTGCCGTACGTCGTGACCCAGTTCGCGAAGTGCGCCGACCGTCTCGGCGAAGTGGACGGGATCGGTGACCGTCATCGGGGCGATCACCACCCCGTCGTGCCGGGTGAGGGTCAGATCGAGGACCTCGGTCACGCCCTGCCGCCAGGACCGCAACTGACGGAAGTCCGCCCGCAGTCGCGGCGGCAGCATGCGGTGCAGGCCGAAACCGGGGTGCTCGGGGTCGCAGACGACACTGCCGGGCAGACGGCGGCGCAGTTCGTACGCAGTCTGGGTCTTTCCGCCGCCGAAGGGGCCGTTGATCCAGATCAGCATGCCCACGCTCTCAGCCCCGTCCGCCCGCCCGTACCAGCCCCGTCTCGTACGCCAGTACCACCACCTGTACCCGGTCCCGGAGGCCCAGCTTGGTCAGGATGCGGCCGACGTGGGTCTTCACCGTGGCCTCGGACAGGACCAGGCGGGCGGCGATCTCACCGTTGGACAGGCCCTGGGCCACCAGCACCATGACCTCCCGTTCGCGCTCGGTGAGCCGCTGGAGGCCGGCGTGCGAGGGCTGCTGGGTGCCGCTGGGCAGCATCGGGGCGAAGCGGTCCAGCAGGCGCCGGGTGGTGGAGGGGGCGACCACCGCGTCGCCGCTGTGCACCGAGCGGATGGCGGCGAGGAGTTCGGCGGGCGGCACGTCCTTGAGCAAGAAACCGGAGGCGCCCGCCTTCAGCGCCGAGAAGGCGTACTCGTCGAGGTCGAAGGTGGTCAGGATGAGCACCTTGGGAGCGCCGGGTTCGCCACAGATGCGCCGGGTGGCCTCCACGCCGTCCAGCTTGGGCATGCGGACGTCCATCAGGACGACGTCCACGGCGGTGGCGCGCAGCACCTGGAGCGCCTCGACGCCGTCCCCCGCCTCCGCCACGACCTCCATGTCCGGCTGGGCGGCGAGCACCATCCGGAACCCGGTGCGCAGCAGCGCCTGGTCGTCGACGAGCATGACGCGGATCGTCGTCATCGGGTTCTTTTCCGTTCCTGAGGGGGCGGGCTTCGCGAGTGGTCGTCAGTGGGCCGGTTTCAGGGGCAGCAGGACGCTGATGCGGAATCCTCCGCCGGGGCGCGGGCCCGCGTCCAGTGTGCCGCCCACCATGCCGACCCGTTCCCGCATGCCGATCAGGCCGTGGCCCTGGCCGTCGAGCCCGCCCTCCTCGTACATCTCGTGCGGGGCGCCCTTGCCGTCGTCCTCGACCAGCAGGCCGAGCCCGTCGTCGAAGTAGACCAGCCGGACGCTGGCCCCGGCGTTCGGACCGCCGTGCTTGCGGGTGTTGGTGAGCGCCTCCTGCACGATCCGGTACGCGGTCAGCTCGACGCCGCTGGGCAGCGGGCGCGGGGTGCCCTCGACCTCGAAGTCGACCGGCAGCCCGGAGCCCCGGCACTCCTGGACCAGGTGCTCGATCTGCTGGACGTCGGGCTGGGGGACGTACTCCCCGGCCTCCTGGTGCTCACCGGTGCGCAGGACGCCGAGCAGCCGGCGCATCTCGGCGAGCGCCTGGCGGCCGGTGGAGGAGATCGTCTCCAGGGCCTTCCTGGCCTGGTCGGGTGCCGCGTCCAGGACGTACGCGGCGCCGTCGGCCTGCACCACCATCACGGAGACGTTGTGCGCGACCACGTCGTGCAGCTCGCGGGCGATCCGGGCCCGCTCGGCGGCCACCGCGACCTTGGCCTGCGCCTCGCGCTCCTTCTCCAGCCGGGCGGCGCGCTCCTCCAGTTGCGCGAAGTAGGCGCGGCGGGTGCGGATGGAGTCGCCGAGCACCCAGGCCAGCGCGAACGGCACCGTCATGAACACGGTCAGCGCGATGTTGCCCGACACGCCCGTGTACTCGCTGGGCCAGCGCAACTGCGCCACCGGCGCCGCGCACAGCCCCATGGCCAGCGCCAGCCGGGACGCCCAGCGGGCGCCGGTGGCGGCCACCGTGTAGACGATCACCAGCATCGAGAAGTCGGCGGGCATGGTGGAGACGTTCAGCACCAGCTGCCCCGCGCCGAGCACCGCGGACAGCAGCAGCATCTTCTCCGGCAGCCGCCTGCGCACCGCCACCACCAGGCAGAGCAGCACGGCGAACGGGACGATCAGCGCCGGGGCGTCCGTCCCCCGTCCGGCCCGGCTCGCGCCCGTGGACACCAGGGACATCCCGAGCAGGACGAGGGCCCAGAAGGCGTCCACCCCGGTCGGGTGCCTGCGGAGGAAGTCGTAGAGGCGCTGCACGTAACCCAGCGTAGGGAAGCGCGATAGGTGCAGGGGTCAACCGGAGGGCCGATCCCAAGCGGGCGCGCGTACTCCGCAAGGTGGAGGCCATGCGCACCCGCACGCCCCCGCTCCGTAGCCTGAGGCGGTGACAGGAGTGGCAGCGCACGAGTGGTGGGGCTGGCGGGACGCCTGGGAGGCCGCGCTGTACGGGCCGGACGGCTTCTACCGCAGCCCCGAGGGCCCGGCCGGGCACTTCCGTACGTCGGTGCACGCGTCGCCGCTGTTCGCCGCCGCCGTGGCACGGCTGCTGTGCCGCCTCGACGAGGCGCTGGGCCGGCCGGCGGAGCTGGACTTCGTGGACATGGCGGCCGGGCGGGGGGAGCTGGCGGGCGGAGTGCTCGCCGCGCTGCCGGCCGACGTGGCCGTCCGGACCCGGGTGCACGCCGTCGAGGTCGCGGACCGACCGGCCGGGCTGGACGCCCGGATCGAGTGGCGGAGCGAGCCGCCGCGCGGTGTCACGGGGCTGCTGTTCGCCAACGAGTGGCTGGACGACGTACCGGTGGAGGTCGTGGCGACCGACGCCGACGGGGTGGCGCGGCGGGTCCTGGTGCGGAGCGACGGGGCCGAGCGGCTCGGGGAGCCGGTCGGCGGGAGCGACGCCGGGTGGCTGGCGCGCTGGTGGCCGCTGCCGCCCGAGGAGGGCCGGCGGGCCGAGATCGGGCTGCCCCGGGACACCGCCTGGGCGGCGGCGGTGGCCACCCTGGACCGAGGGCTCGCGGTCGCCGTCGACTACGCGCACACGGCGGCCGCCCGGCCGCCCTACGGGACGCTGACCGGGTTCCGCGACGGCCGGGAGACACGGCCGGTGCCGGACGGGTCCTGCGACGTCACGGCCCATGTGGCGCTGGACGCGTGTCTGCTCCCCGGCGGCCGGCTGCTGACCCAGCGCGCCGCCCTGCACGCCCTGGGCCTCTCCGGCGCGCGCCCCCCGCTCGCACTGGCGTCCAGCGACCCCGTCGCCTACGTACGCGCCCTCGCGGACGCCGGAGCGGCCGCCGAACTCACCGCCCCGGGCGGCCTCGGCGGCTTCGGCTGGCTGCTCCAGCCGGTCGGCGTCGCGGCGCCGCTACTTGTCGATGTCCCCGACCACGAAGAACAGTGACCCCAGGATCGCCACCATGTCCGCCACCAGCGTCCCGGGCAGCAGCTCGGCCAGCGCCTGGATGTTGTTGTACGAGGCCGAGCGCAGCTTCAGCCGGTACGGGGTCTTCTCGCCCTTGCTGACCAGGTAGTAGCCGTTGATGCCGAGCGGGTTCTCGGTCCACGCGTAGGTGTGGCCCTCGGGCGCCTTCAGGACCTTCGGGAGCCGCTGGTTGACCGGCCCCGGGGGCAGCTCGGCGAACCGGTCCAGGCAGGCGTCGGCGAGGTCGAGGGCGTTGTGCGTCTGCTCCAGCAGGCACTCGAAGCGGGCCAGGCAGTCGCCCTCCGCGCGGGTGACGACCCGCAGGGTGTCCTGGAGCTCCGGATAGGCCAGGTAGGGCTCGTCGCGGCGCAGGTCGAAGTCGACGCCACAGGCGCGGGCGATCGGGCCGCTCACCCCGTACGCGTGCACGGCCTCGGGCGACAGCGCGCCCACCCCCCGGGTGCGCCCCCGGAAGATCTCGTTGCCGAGCACCAGGTCGTCGAAGACGTCCATCCGGGAGCGCACCGCGGAAACGGCCGCACGCGCGCGTGCCGTCCAGCCGGCCGGCAGGTCCTCCTTGAGGCCGCCGACCCGGTTGAACATGTAGTGCATGCGCCCGCCGGAGACCTCCTCCATGACGTTCTGGAGCTCCTCGCGCTCCCGGAACGCGTGGAACATCGGCGTGATCCCGCCCAGCTCCAGCGGATAGGAGCCGAGGAACATCAGGTGGTTGAGCACCCGGTTCAGCTCGGCCAGCAGCGTGCGCAGCCAGACCGCCCGCGCGGGCACCTCCATGCCGAGCATCCGCTCCACGGCGAGCACCACGCCCAGCTCGTTGGCGAACGCCGACAGCCAGTCGTGGCGGTTGGCCAGCATGATGATCTGCCGGTAGTCGCGCGCCTCGAACAGCTTCTCCGCGCCCCGGTGCATATAGCCGATCACGGGCTCCGCGCGCAGGATGCGCTCGCCGTCCAGGACGAGCTTCAGTCGCAGCACCCCGTGCGTGGACGGGTGCTGCGGGCCGATGTTCAGCACCATGTCGGTGCTCTCCGCGGCGCCGCCGATGCCGACCATGGTCTCCGTCGTGGGAGTCATGGACCCAGTCTCCCCTACGTACGCTGGGCCCATGGAGACGGGGAGCCCGGACGACGCGGGTACGGCGACCGCGGCGCAGCCGGTGTGGACGGGACTGCCGCCGGGACTGCTGCGGATACGGCGGCTGCTGCTGACGGTGTGGCTGGGGCTGGCGGCGGTCGCCGCCGGGGTGCTGCCGGGCCTGTTCGCGGGGCCCGCCTGGGCCGCCTTCGCGCTGCTCCCGCTCGCCGCGCTGGCCTGGGGCCGGGTGCTGGTGGAGCGCAACTGGCGCTCCTGGCGGTACGCCGAGCGCGCCGACGACCTGCTGATCACGCGGGGCGTGCTGTGGCGCAAGGAGACGGTGGTGCCGTACGGGCGGATGCAGTTGGTGGAGGTGACCTCCGGGCCGGTGGAACGGTCCTTCGGGCTGGCCAGCGTGCAACTGCACACGGCCGCCGCCGCGACCGACGCCACCATTCCCGGCCTGGACCCGGCGGAGGCGGAACGGCTGCGCGACCGGCTCACCGAGCTGGGCGAGGCCCGGTCGGCGGGGCTGTGAAGACCGTCGACGAGGCGGACGGGAAGGCCGGGCAGGTCGTCGAACGGCGGCTGCACCCCGTCACCCCGCTGCGGCGCGCCTGGGCCCCGGTCGCCGTCCTGGTCGGCTGGGCCGTGCACGACCCCGACCAGGCCCAGCGCCAGCTCACCCGGCTGACCACGGCCACCCTGCTGATCGGCCTCGCCGTCCTGATCCCGGCCGTCGCCCTCTACGGCTTCCTGACCTGGTGGTTCACCCACTACGCGGTGACTGGCACGGAACTGCGGATCCGCACCGGGCTGCTCTTCAGGCGCACCGCGCACATCCGGCTCGAACGCATCCAGGCCGTCGACATCACCCAGCCGCTGCTGGCCCGGGTGGTGGGCGTGGCCAAACTCAGACTCGACGTGGTGGGCACCGACAAGAAGGACGAACTGGCCTTCCTGGGCGCCGAGCACGCCCGCGCGCTGCGCGCCGAACTGCTCGCCCGCGCGGCCGGTTTCGCCCCCGAGGCCGCCGCCGGGGTCGGCGAGGCCCCGTCCCGGCAGCTGCTGCGCGTACCGCCCGGGGTCATCGCCGTCTCCCTGCTGCTCACCGGCGCCACCTGGGGCACGCTGCTGGCCGCCGTGATCGTACCGACGCTGCTGTGGCTGGCCACCCACAGCCTGTGGACGGTACTGGCGACCGCCGTACCGCTGCTGGGCGGCGCGGGCGCGAGCAGCGTGGGACGGTTCGTCGGCGAGTACGACTGGACGCTGGCCGAGTCACCGGACGGGCTCCGCATCGACCACGGGCTGCTGGACCGCACCCACGAGACGGTGCCGCCGGGGCGGGTGCAGACGGTACGGATCGTGGAACCGGTGCTGTGGCGGCGCCGGGGCTGGGTCCGGGTCGAACTCGACGTGGCCGGCTCCGCCAACTCCGTCCTCCTCCCGGTCGCCCCGCGCGCGATCGCCGAGTCCGTCGTCGCGCGGGTGCTGCCCGGGGTGACGGTGCCGCCGCCCGCCGCCCTCGCGCCCGCGCCGCGCCGCGCGGGGCGCCGGGTGCCGCTGTGGCGGCGTGGCTACGGGCTGGCCGTGACCGACGAGGTGTTCGCCGCGCGGTACGGGCTGCTGCGGCGGGTCCTGGCCCTGGTCCCGCACGCCAAGGCGCAGAGCGTCCGGCTCACCCAGGGCCCCTGGCAGCGGGCGCTGCGGCTGGCGAACGTACGGGTGGACACGGGGGCCAACAAGACGGTGACGGCGTGGCAGCGGGACGCCGGAGAGGCGGCGGAACTGCTGCGCACCCAGGCGGAACGCTCCCGCACGGGGAGGCGGGACGCGGGGCCGGATCGGTGGATGGCGGGGGGTTGATCCGGAGGGCTGGTGCGGGCCCCCCGGGGGGCACGATCCGGGGGCTGGTCCGGGGGAGGGCTGGTCCGGGGGAGGGCTGGTCCGGGGGAGGGCTGGTCCGGGCGTGCCTATGCGGGCGGGACCGCTGCGAGCGGGGCTAACGCGGACCGGGCTGCTGCTGGCGCGAGCACGACTGGCGCGAGCCCGACTGACGCGAGCCCGACTGACGCGGGCACGGCTGACGCGAGCAGCCGTCCGACGGGCCGCCGCAGGGCACCCGTCCCACAGGACCCCGCGACACGACCGTCCGTCAGGACACCGCGCTGCGCAGCCCTTCCATGTCGATCTGCTCGGTCTCGTCGTGCGCCGTCAGGTCGATGACCTGGCCCACGCCCCGGGACTCCGCGCCGGCCGGCTTGAACCCGGCCTCCTCCTCGGCCTTGTGCAGGGCGAGGGCCTCCTGGCCCACCACGTCGGCCAGATCCTCGTTCTGGACGGACTCCAGGGCGCCGGCGGCGCCGTCCGCCCCCGCGCCGGGCTGCTGCGGCTTCTTGTTGCCGAAGAAGTCGAAGCCGCCCTCGGCCACCGGGCGCCGCGCGGGTGCCGCGGCCGGCACGACGGCCACCGCGGTCGGCACGGTGAAGTGCCCAAGGGCCCGCCGCGTGGGCTGGGCGGGCTGCTCCGGCCCGTTCGTGTCCTCCGGGTCCGCCACCGCGCGCTGGTGCCCGTCGGCCGCCTCGGGGCCCTGCGGCGCCCGGGGGCCTTCCGGCGCCCGGGAACCCTCCGGCGCCTCGGCTCCGTCCGACGTCCCGTCCCGCGAGGCGCCGGGCTCGGCCGCCGCGTCGGTCTCCCGGCCGCCGCCACCGCCGCCGTCCCCGTCGTCACCGCCGTCCCCGTCGGCGTCGGTCCGGATGCCGCCGTCGCCGTCACCGTCGCCGTCCGCGCGCACCTCCGTGTCGGCGTCCAGCCGGGCCAGCGCCGACCGGGCCCGCAGGAACAGCCGGGAACCCTCCGGCGAGAAGACCGCGGGCGCCGCCACATCCCCGGCCCCGGACTCCGGCTCCGGCTTCCTCTCCGCCTTCGGACCTTCCGCCTTCGGACCTTCCGCCTTCGGACCTTCCGCCTTCGGACCTTCCGCCTTCGGACCTTCCGCCTTCGGACCTTC
>NZ_JBQOUX010000025.1:51985-81640 GCF_052216785.1 Streptomyces sp. JW3
CGCCTTCGGGTCGCCCTCCCGTTCCGGGTTCCCCGCCGACCCCGACCCCGATTCCGCCCCCGATTCCGACCCCGGCTTCGACTCCCGCACCGCGTCCGGCGCCGTCCGTGCCGCCGGCAGGGCGGGCGCCCCGGGCGCCGCCTCCAGTTCCAGGCGCCGGCGGCTTTCCAGCACGCTGGCCCGCTCGGTCTCCGCCGTGGCGTACCGGCGCAGCAGCGCGGCGTGCTCATTGCGCAGTCCCGCGAGTTCCGCGCGCTTGGCGCGCAGCCGCTGCTCCAGCTTGCCGCGCAGTTCGCGCGACTCCTCCAGATCGGATTCCAGTTCCGCGACGCGTTCCTCGAAACGCCACTCGTCGCTCGCCCGCGCGCGCGTGAGGTCGGCGACCTGACGGCCCGCCTGCGCGTCCCAGTGCCGCATGACGACCGCGCCGAGCACCGCGGTCACCGCCGCGGCCGCGGCCAGCGCGCGCAGCACCAGCGTTTCGCTGAACACCCAGGGGCCCACGGCGCAGACGACGGAGACGCCTGCGATCGCCGACGGGGGAAGCAGCCTGTGCAAGGGCGGGGAATGGCGGTGACGTCCACGTGGCATGGCCAGAAACTTACCGCGCGTAGGCGATTCTTGACGCCTCGACCCCGCAAAAAGACAGCCGTCCCGTAACTGTTCACAGGGCATCAGGAAACAACACCCGGACAAGGCGCCATTTGATCAAGATCATTTATCGCTGATCGCTTCTTCATTAACGGCACGGAAAGGCAGGTCGGCCCGATTCCGCGCCCCCTCGGCGTCCCCGGCCCGCGGCGGAGGACAGCCGCCCCCTGGGCCTACGCTGAACACATGAGCAAGCAGACCGGCCGCCGCCACGTGGCGGGACTGACCGCATGGGACCGCTGCGCGGTCATGGGGGTCGTCAACGTGACCCCCGACTCCTTCTCCGACGGCGGCCGCTTCTTCGACACGACGGCCGCCATCAAGCACGGCCTCGACCTGGTCGCCCAGGGCGCGGACCTGATCGATGTCGGCGGCGAGTCGACCCGGCCCGGCGCCACCCGGGTCGACGAGGCCGAGGAGCTCAAGCGCGTCGTCCCCGTGGTCCGGGGCCTGGCCTCCGAGGGGGTCACGATCTCCGTCGACACCATGCGCGCCAGCGTCGCCGAACGGTCCCTCGCGGCCGGCGCCGCCCTGGTCAACGACGTCTCCGGCGGCCTCGCCGACGACCGGATGATCCCGGTCGTCGCGGACGCCGGCGCCCCCTTCGTGGTCATGCACTGGCGCGGCCTGCTGGCCGGCGGCAACGTCCGCGGCAGCTACGCCGACGTCGTCACCGAGGTCGCCGACGAGCTGCACGCGCGCGTGCGGGCGGTGCTGGCGGGCGGCATCGCCCCGGACCGCGTCATCGTCGACCCCGGCCTCGGCTTCTCCAAGGACGCCGAGCACGACCTGGTCCTGCTGGCCCACCTGGACCGGATCCTGGACCTGGGCCACCCCCTCCTGGTCGCCGCCTCCCGCAAGCGGTTCCTCGGCCGGGTGCTGGCCGGACCGGGCGGCCCGGTGCCGCCCGCGCGGGAGCGCGACGCCGCCACCGCCGCCGTGTCGGCGCTCGCCGCCCGGGCCGGCGCCTGGGCGGTACGGGTGCACGAGGTCCGCGCCACCGCCGACGCCGTACGCGTCGCCCGCGCCGTCGAACAGGCCGCCGGCCATGACCCGGAAGGAGCCAGGTGAGCGCCCCGCACCTCGATGTGGAGCAGGTCGAGGCGGCCAACACCGCCTTCTACGAGGCACTGGAGGAAGGCGCCTTCGAACGACTGGGCGAACTCTGGCTCGCCCCGTCCGACGTCGGCGTCGACGAGACCTACCACGACCCGGCCGACACCGGCGTGATCTCCTGCGTGCACCCCGGCTGGCCGGTCCTCACCGGCCGCGGCGAGGTACTGCGGTCGTACGCGCTGATCATGGCGAACACCGACTACATCCAGTTCTTCCTCACCGACACGCACGTCTCCGTCACCGGCGACACCGCCGTGGTCACCTGCACGGAGAACATCCTCAGCGGCGGCCCCGCCCCCGAGGAGGGCGACGAACTGGGCCCGCTGGTCGGACAGCTCGTGGTCGCCACGAACGTGTTCCGCCGCACCCCCGCCGGCTGGAAACTCTGGTCCCACCACGGCTCCCCCGTCCTCGCGGAAACCGACGAGGACGACGAGGAGGAGACTCCCTCCTGACTCCCTCCTGACTCCCTCCTGACTCCCTCGTGACCTCCTCCTCCGGACACTCTCCCGAACGAGGCCGGCCGGTCCCGGCCGGGGAAAGTGGTTGGAATCACCGACCGACGGGTAGGGACGGCTACCACCCGGTGAGCCACCGGCTCCGCCCGGGAGAACGCACGGTGAAACCTCCCGGCGCGCGCCGGGCCGGTGGCCCCCGCGGCCCGGGGCTGTCAGTGCTCACGGGTAGATTCGGCGGTGGCTGAAGCGCCGTCCGCACCCGGCGGGGGGACCGGCCGAGACCTACGACGGCAGGAGTGATCGCGTGGATCGTGTCGCGCTGCGCGGCCTGAAGGCCCGCGGGCACCACGGTGTCTTCCCCAAGGAACGCGAGGAGGGCCAGACCTTCCTCGTGGACATCGTCCTGGGCCTGGACACCCGGCCGGCCGCGGCCGACGACGACCTGACCAAGACCGTGCACTACGGCATCGTGGCCGAGGAGGTCGTCGCCGTCGTCGAGGGCGAGCCCGTCAACCTCGTCGAGACGCTGGCGGAGCGCATCGCCCAGGTCTGCCTCAAGCACGAAGGCGTCCAGCAGGTCGAGGTGTGCGTACACAAACCGGACGCCCCGATCACGGTCCCCTTCGACGACGTGACCGTCACCATCACCCGGAGCCGTGTATGAGCGCCCCCTTCCTCAAGGGCCCCAGCGACCCGACCGTCCAGCCGGTGCCCGCCTCGGTCGTCGACCAGGTCGACGCCGCCGACACCACGCTGTCCAACCCCAGGCGCGCGGTGATCGCCCTCGGCGCCAATCTCGGCAACCGGCTGGAGACCCTCCAGGGCGCCATCGACGCGCTGGAGGACACCCCGGGCGTCCGCGTCAAGGGCGTCTCCCCCGTCTACGAGACGGAGCCGTGGGGCGTCGACCCGGGCTCCCAGCCCGCGTACTTCAACGCGGTCGTGGTGCTGAAGACCACCCTCCCCCCGTCCTCCCTGCTGGAGCGCGCGCACGCCGTGGAGGAGGCCTTCCACCGGGTCCGGGAGGAGCGCTGGGGCCCGCGCACCCTGGACGTCGACATCGTCGCGTACGCCGACGTGGTCTCCGACGACCCGCAGCTCACCCTGCCTCACCCCCGCGCCCATGAACGCGCCTTCGTCCTCGCCCCCTGGCACGACGTGGACCCCGACGCGGCCCTGCCCGGCCGTGGCCCGGTCGCCGACCTGCTGGGCGCTGTCGGCCGCGAGGGCGTGTCCCCCCGCGCCGACCTGGAACTCCGGCTGCCCGAGTAGTCGTTAAGGTCGACACGGAGGTCATTTCAGGACCACGTGCGGGATTCGGCGAAGGGACACCGTGAAAGAGCTGCGCATCCGGGTGCTGGCCGGCGTCTTCGTCGTGGCCGGAATCCTCTGCTGGGCGGGCGCCCGCCTGTGGAACTCGGTCGGGACGCTGCCCAGCGTCCCGCTGGCCGCCCCGATCGTGCTGGCCCTGATCGCCGTGGTCCTGCTGGCCACGGCCCTCTCCCTGCGCGCCCGCCTCAAGGCCCAGCGCGACCGGGTCCCCGGCGCCAAGGGCGTCGATCCCCTGATGGCGGCCCGCGCGGTCGTCTTCGGCCAGGCCAGCGCCTTGGTCGCCGCCCTGGTCGCCGGAGTGTACGGCGGCACCGGCGTCTTCCTGCTGGAGCAGCTCGACATCCCCGCCCGCCGCGACCAGTCCTACTACGCGGGCTTCGCCGTCCTGGCCGCCATCGGCGTGATAGCGGCAGCCATCTTCCTGGAACGCGTCTGCAAACTCCCGGAGGACGAGGACGACGACCACCCGGGCGCGGCCTCGGCGGCCTGAGCCCGACCGAGCGCCGTCAGCGGGCCATTATGAGGCTCATCGCCTCGGCCCGGGTCGCCGCGTCCCGCAGCTGACCGCGCACCGCCGAGGTCAGTGTCTTGGCACCGGGCTTGCGGATGCCGCGCATCGACATGCACATGTGCTCGCACTCCACCACCACGATCACCCCGCGCGGCTCCAGTATCGCCATCAGGGAGTCCGCGATCTGCGTAGTGAGTCGTTCCTGCACCTGCGGGCGGCGCGCGTAGACGTCCACCAGCCGGGCGAGCTTGGACAGGCCGGTGATCTTGCCGCTGGTGGCCGGGATGTAACCGACGTGCGCGACGCCCCGGAACGGGACCAGATGATGTTCACAGGTCGAGTAGATCTCGATGTCCTTCACGAGCACCATCTCGTCGTGCCCGAGGTCGAACGTCGTCGTCAGGACATCCTCCGGCTGCTGCCACAGCCCGGCGAATATCTCCTTGTACGCCCGCGCCACCCGCGCCGGCGTCTCCCTCAGCCCCTCGCGGTCCGGGTCCTCGCCGACCGCGATCAGCAGTTCGCGTACGGCGTTCTCGGCGCGCTTCTCGTCGAACTCGCCGATGGAACCCTCGCCGTCCAGCGTCACGGGGTCGGTCATGTGGTGCCTCGTTCCTGTCACTGTCCTGCTTGTCGCCCTAGGGCATGACACTGCCGCGCCCCCCAGGCTAGAACCTGGGGGGCGCGGCAGGCATTCCTGGCCTGGTGGGGCCGGTGGGAGAGGTCAGTTCTCCGGCCGGTCCTCCGGGGCCCGCTCCGGAGCCGGCGCGGGGGCCGGGTCCGGGGTGGTGCTCTTGGCGGTGATCGACGCCGTGGTGCCGTTGGCCCCGTTCGTCAGCGCCAGTTCCTTGGGGGAGAGCACCGGCGGACGGGTGGACGGCGTACGGCGCGAGGAGCCGGTCCAGGCGGGCCTGGCCGGGCGCTTGACGATCTGCGCGAAGACCTCGGCGATCTCGTCCTTGCCCAGCGTCTCCTTCTCCAGGAGGGCCAGGACCAGGTTGTCGAGGACGTCGCGGTTCTCGACCAGGATCTCCCACGCCTCGTTGTGCGCGGTCTCGATGAGCTTCTTGACCTCTTCGTCGACCAGCGCGGCGACCTCTTCCGAGTAGTCGCGCTGGTGAGACATCTCACGCCCGAGGAACGGCTCGGTGTTGTCGCCACCGAACTTGATCGCGCCGAGCCGCTCGGTCATGCCGTACTGGGTGACCATCGCCCGAGCCAGGCCGGTGGCCTTCTCGATGTCGTTGGCCGCGCCGGTGGTCGGGTCGTGGAAGACCAGTTCCTCGGCCGCCCGGCCGCCCAGCATGTAGGCGAGCTGGTCCAGCATCTCGTTGCGGGTGGTGGAGTACTTGTCCTCGTCCGGGAGCACCATCGTGTAGCCCAGGGCGCGGCCCCGGGACAGGATGGTGATCTTGTGGACCGGGTCGGAGTTCGGTGAGGCCGCCGCGACCAGGGCGTGTCCGCCCTCGTGGTACGCGGTGATCTTCTTCTCCTTGTCGGACATGATCCGGGTCCGCTTCTGCGGGCCCGCCACCACGCGGTCGATCGCCTCGTCCAGCATGTGGTTGTCGATCAGCTTGCGGTCACTGCGGGCCGTGAGCAGCGCGGCCTCGTTCAGCACGTTGGCCAGATCGGCACCGGTCATGCCGGGGGTGCGGCGGGCGACGGCCGACAGGTCGACGTCCGGGGCGACCGGCTTGCCCTTCTGGTGCACCTTGAGGATCTCGAGCCGGCCCTGCATGTCCGGACGGTCGACGGCGATCTGCCGGTCGAAGCGGCCGGGCCGCAGCAGCGCCGGGTCGAGAATGTCGGGCCGGTTCGTCGCGGCGATGAGGATCACGCCGCCCTTGACGTCGAAGCCGTCCATCTCGACGAGCAGCTGGTTCAGGGTCTGCTCGCGCTCGTCGTGGCCGCCGCCGAGGCCGGCCCCGCGGTGCCGGCCGACCGCGTCGATCTCGTCGACGAAGACGATCGCCGGCGCGTTCGCCTTGGCCTGCTCGAACAGGTCACGGACCCGGGAGGCACCGACACCGACGAACATCTCGACGAAGTCGGAACCGGAGATCGAGTAGAACGGGACGCCCGCCTCGCCCGCGACGGCCCGCGCGAGCAGCGTCTTGCCGGTGCCGGGCGGCCCGTAGAGCAGGACGCCCTTGGGGATCTTGGCGCCGACGGCCTGGAACTTGGCCGGTTCCTGGAGGAACTCCTTGATCTCGTGGAGCTCCTCGACGGCCTCGTCGGACCCGGCGACGTCGGAGAACGTCGTCTTGGGGGTGTCCTTGGTGATGAGCTTGGCCTTGGACTTCCCGAAGTTCATCACTCGGGAGCCGCCGCCCTGCATCTGATTCATCAGGAACAGGAAGACGACCACGATGAGAACGAACGGCAGCAGGGAGAGCAGGATCCCGAGGAACGGGTTCTGCTTGGACGGCGAGACCGTGTAGCCGTCCGGGATCTGCTTGTCCTGGTACTTGTTCTGCAGCGTGTTGGCGATGTCCACGCCCTGATCGCCGATGTAGCTCGCCTGGATCTTCGAGCTGCCTTCGACCTTTTCGCCGTCCTTGAGCTGGACCTTGACGGTCTGCTCGTCGCCGGTGGTGAGTTTGGCCGATTCGACCTTGTTCTGATTGATCGCCTGGACGACCTGGCCTGTGTCCACCGTCTTGTAGCCGCCGGACGAGCCGACGACCTGCATCAACACGACCACGGCAAGGACGGCCAGCACGATCCACATGACCGGCCCACGGAAGTATCGCTTCACGTCCATCCACACGGAGCGGTGCCGCCCCGTCCCTCCTGCCATAGTGAGTTTGATAAGACAGTTCTTCTGACGGTACCCCAGCTTGGTGGCCCGCAGCCGCACGGGATGGCTGGCATCCCCGTCTGCATGCTCCAACGGTGCGAGGGCCGCCGGGGTTCCCGCCCGTCCCGCACAGGTGTGTCAGCCGCCGTAGACGTGGGGCGCGAGCGTGCCGACGAACGGGAGGTTCCGGTACTTCTCGGCGTAGTCGAGGCCGTAGCCGACGACGAACTCGTTGGGGATGTCGAAGCCGACCCACTCCACGTCGATGGCGACCTTGGCGGCGTCGGGCTTGCGCAGCAGCGTGCACACCTTCAGGGAGGCGGGCTCGCGCGAGCCGAGGTTGGACAGCAGCCAGGACAGCGTCAGGCCGGAGTCGATGATGTCCTCGACGATCAGGACGTGCTTGCCCTTGATGTCGGTGTCGAGGTCCTTGAGGATGCGCACTACCCCGGAGGACTGGGTGCCCGCGCCGTAGGAGGACACGGCCATCCAGTCCATGGTGACCGGGGTGGACAGCGCCCGGGCGAGGTCGGCCATGACCATCACCGCGCCCTTGAGGACTCCGACGATGAGCAGGTCCTTGCCCGCGTACTCAGCGTCGATCTTCGCGGCCAGCTCGGCCAGCTTCGCGTCGATCTCTTCCTTGGTGATGAGTACCCGCTGAAGGTCGGCACCCATGTCGTTCGCGTCCACCCGCATCACTTTCGTCGTCCCGCATGTACGGCCTCCGGCTGCCCGGTCCGGCCGCCGGAGTCTGGCTCCGGGCGGTCGTGCTCAGCCTTGCCGAATCACCAGTCTGCCACCCTGCCGACGGGCGACGACCTTGCCGGGCAGGTTGATGGCCCCCTGGCCGCGCCAGCCGGTGATCAGCTTGTCGATTTCCTCGACGTGCCGGGCGAACAGCGAACCGGCCGGGGCGCCCGCCTCGATGGCGGCCCGGCGCAGGATGCGGCGGCGCACGGCGGGCGGCAGGGCGTAGAGCTTGCCGCACTCCAGCAGCCCCGCCGCGTCCCGGACCTCGGGCTCGGCCCGCCGGGCCCAGCCGTCGAGGGCGTCGGCGTCGTCGCGGGAGAGCTGGGCGGTGCGGGCCAGCGCCTCGACGACGCCCTTGCCGAGCGCCTTCTCCAGGGCGGGCAGGCCCTCGTGGCGCAGCCGGGAGCGGGTGTAGGCCGGGTCGGTGTTGTGCGGGTCGTCCCAGACCGGCAGGGACTGGGCCATGCAGGCCCGGCGGGCGGTCTGCCGGTCGAGCTGGAGGAACGGGCGCCGGTAACGGCCGCCGGCCCCCGAGACCGCGGCCATGCCGGACAGAGAGCGGATACCGGAGCCGCGGGCGAGGCCCAGCAGGACCGTCTCGGCCTGGTCGTCGCGGGTGTGACCGAGCAGGACGGCGGTGGCGCCGTGCCGCTCGGCGGCGGCGTCCAGGGCGTCGTAGCGGGCGTCGCGGGCCGCCGCCTCGGGGCCGCCGCCGCGGCCGACGGTGACGGCGGCGGACTCGACCGGGTCGAGGCCGAGCGCGCGCAGCCGCAGCACCACCTCCGCGGCCCGCAGGTCGGAGCCGGCCTGGAGGCCGTGGTCGACGGTGACGCCGCCGGCCCGGATGCCGAGCCGGGGTGCCTCGAAGGCGAGGGCGGAGGCGAGCGCCATGGAGTCGGCGCCGCCGGAGCACGCCACCAGCACGAGCGGGGAGGCCGCCGCCGGGCGCTCGGGTGCGGTGGAGCGGTGGGGTGCGGAGGGAGGCGGGGGCGAGCTCGCGTGCACGGACAGGCGCGGCAGCGCGGCGCCGACGACGGCCGTGCGCTCACCAGGGACGGCCGTGCGCTCGCCGGGGTGTCCGGTCTCGCCGGGGTGACCGGTCGCTCGGAGCTGTCCGGTCGCGGTGTGGTGTTCGGTGAGGATGTCGTGGAGGACGCGGCGGACCGCCAGGCGTATCGCCGCGACCGCAGGATGGGGACCCATGTCCGGTGCCCTTCATGAAGTTTTCTTGGGGGGGTGCCCGTAGTCGGTCACGCAGAGTGTGTAGATGGTGACAGAAACGGGCCGTTACCCGAGCATCGCACGCCTGCCGGAGCCCGACGGTCCCTCGGACGGGTGATTGAAGGGGCGTTCATCTGCCGCCGGCGGGCCCCTTCGCACGCCCCTGAGCCCCGCTCACGACTCGGACTTGCGGTGCACCCGTGCGATCCAGTCCGCCGGTTTGGCGATCTCCGTCTTGGTGGGCAGGGTGTTGGGCGAGGTCCACACCCGGTTGAAGCCGTCCATCCCGACCTCGTCGACGACGGCCCGCACGAAGCGTTCGCCGTCCCGGTACTGGCGCAGCTTGGCGTCCAGGCCGAGCAGCTTGCGCAGCGCGAGGTCGAGCCGGGAGGCGCCCTTGGCGCGGCGCTGCTGGAACTTCTCGCGGATCTCCCCGACGGTCGGCACCACCTCCGGTCCGACGCCGTCCATGACGAAGTCGGCGTGCCCCTCCAGCAGGGACATCACGGCGGTGAGCCGGCCGAGGATCTCCCGCTGGGCCGGGGTCTGCACCAGTTCGACGAGCGACCGGCCGCCGTCGTCCTCCTCGCCCTCGGGACGTCCGCCGGCCAGCGTCTGGGCGGCCTCGCGGACCCGTTCGAGGACGGTCATGGGGTCGACGTCGGTCTCCCCCAGGAACGACTGGACCTCGCCCTCCAGGTGGTCCCGCAGCCAGGGCACCGCCGTGAACTGCGTGCGGTGCGTCTCCTCGTGCAGGCACACCCACAGCCGGAAGTCGTGCGGGTCGACGTCCAGTTCGCGCTCGACGTGGACGATGTTGGGGGCGACCAGCAGCAGCCGGCCGCCGCCGCTGCCGGCCGGCAGGTCGCGGGTGGCCGGGGCGAAGGTCTCGTACTGGCCGAGGACCCGGGAGGACATGAACGACAGCAGCATGCCCAGTTCCACGCCGGTGACCTTGCCGCCGACGGCGCCGAGGACGGCACCACCCGGGGAGGCGCCGCGGCGCTGCTCCATCTTGTCCAGCAGGGGTTTGAGCAGTTCCCGGAAGCCCGCGACGTTGGCCCGCACCCAGCCGGGGCGGTCGACGACGAGGACGGGGGTGTCGGCGCCCTCCTCGGAGGCCATCCGGGTGAACCCGCGGACGTGCTCCTCGGACGCCTTGGCGTGCCGGCGGAGTTCCGCGACGACGGCCCGGGCCTCGTCGCGGCTCACCTCGGGGCCCGGCCTCACCAGGCGGGTCGCGGTCGCCACCGCGAGATTCCAGTCGACCATCCCGGAAGATGCGGCACCACCGATGCTCGTCATGCGTCAACCGTACGTGAGCCCCGCCGTCGGGGGCAGGCCGTGCGCGGCGCCGGTGGCACGGGCCCGGGGCCGCCGCGCCCCGCGCGGGCTACCGGCAGCCGCAGTCCGCCAGCGCCGTCGCCAGCCGGTCCAGGGCCGACTGGGCGGCCTGGGCGTCGGTGGTGCCGTCGGCCAGGAAGGCGAAGCCAAGGACCCGGCCGTCCTGGGTGACGACCGTGCCGGCCAGGGTGTTGACGCCGGTCAGGGTGCCCGTCTTGGCCCGTACCAGGCCGGCGGCGTCGGCCGTGCCGGCCGTGTCGTCGTGGGTGCCGATGTCGTCGGCGTCGTCGGTGTAGCGGCTGCTGAGCGTCCCGGTGAAGCCGGCCACGGGCAGGCCGGTGAGGACGGTGCGCAGTTCCGGGCGGTCCGGGTCGGCGGCGGTGGTCAGCAGGCCGGTGAGCAGGCCGGCGGTGAGCCGGTCGGCGCGGTCCAGTCCGCTGCCGTCGTGGAAGTCGGCGCCCTTGACGGACAGGCCGAGCTGCCCCAGGCGGGCGGTGATCGCGGCGGCGCCGCCCTCGAAGTCGGCCTTCTTGCCGCTCGCCAGGGCGGTGTGCCGGGCCAGCGCCTCGGCCAGGTCGTTGTCGCTGTTGGTCAGCATCCGCTCGACCAGGGCCGACAGCGGCGGCGAGGAGACGGTGGCGAGGGTGTCGGCGCGGCCGGTCGCCTTGGACGGGCCGGGGGCCGACGCCTTGATGCCCCGCTGCTCCAGCAGCTTCGCGAAGGTGCGGGCGGCGGCCGCCGCCGGGTCGCTCTCGCGGGCGGCGGGGCCGCTGGTGGAGTCGTCGGTGCGGGCCTCGTCGGCCATCAGGGCGGTGACGGTGGCGAGGTTGTCGTTGACCCCGATCGGGTGCGCCCCGGATCCGGCGTAGAGCGTGGTGTCGTAGGAGAGCGTCACCTCGCGCACGTCCTGTTTCTTCAGCGCGCGGGCCGTCTTCGTGGCGAGGGTGCGCAGGCTGGCCAGACCGTTCGGGTCCGCGCGGGCGGTGAGGGTGGGGTCGCCGCCGCCGACCAGGACGAGTTCGCCGGTGTCGGGTTCCAGGGCGGTGCGGGTGGTGAGGCGGTGGTCGGGGCCGAGGGCGGTGAGGGCGGCCACCGCGGTGGCGATCTTGGTGGTGGAGGCGGGGGTGAAGGCGGCACCGGTGCCGGTGCCGTACAGCCGCTTGCCGGTGGTCAGGTCGACGACGGAGGCGGCGTGCCGGGCGCCGAGCGCGGAGTCCTTCAGCAGCGGGCTCAGTACGTCCGTCAGGGCCGTGCCCCCGGTGGTCCGCCCGGTGCCGGTGGTGGCGCCGAGGCCGGCCAGGACGGAGCCGGCGCTCGGCGCGGGCCGGGGCGGGCCGGCCGCCGTACCGGAGTCCGCGCCGGGGTCCGCGCCGGAACCGGTGCCGTGATCTGCGCCACCCGTGTGCTCCTGTGCGACGGCCCGGTCGTGCTCGGCCGTACGCTGACCCGTGGAGTCCCAGGGGCCCGCGGCGGTCACCACACCGGCGGCCAGCGCCAGTCCGGCGGTGGCGGCACCCGCGGTGTACCGCCAGGTCCCCGGTGCCGTGACCCCGGCGAGCCGGGGTGCCGCGGCCCGGGCCAGCCGCGCGACCCGCGGCGCGGCCGACCGCGCGGCGCGTGCGGACCGCAGTACCGCAGGTCGTACGGCGTCCACGGCCCGCGCGATCCGCGGTCCGGCGGACCGCCACGGTCTCAGTCCCACCACGACCACCAGCCCCTTTCGCGATCACGCACCTGCGTGAGGGACACTTAACCACCAGAACTATGTGCTGATCATGGAGGAGCGTCCGGTGGAGTTCGACGTCACGATCGAGATCCCGAAGGGTTCGCGGAACAAGTACGAGGTGGACCACGAGACCGGTCGTATCCGCCTGGACCGCCGACTGTTCACCTCGACCGCCTACCCGACCGACTACGGCTTCGTCGAGAACACCCTCGGCGAGGACGGCGACCCGCTGGACGCCCTGGTCATCCTGGACGAGCCGACCTTCCCGGGCTGCCTCATCACCTGCCGCGCGATCGGCATGTTCCGGATGACGGACGAGGCCGGCGGCGACGACAAGCTGCTGTGCGTGCCGTCGACCGACCCCCGGGTGGAGCACCTGCGCGACATCCACCACGTGTCGGAGTTCGACCGCCTGGAGATCCAGCACTTCTTCGAGGTCTACAAGGACCTGGAGCCCGGCAAGTCCGTCGAGGGCGCCAACTGGGTGGGCCGCACGGACGCCGAGGCGGAGATCGAGCGCTCCTACAAGCGGTTCAAGGAGCAGGGCGGCCACTGAGCCTGCTGATGCCCCACGAGGGTGACGGGCCGTACGCGGACGCGTGCGGCCCGTTCGTGTTTGTGTGCGCATACTGAGGGCTACTGGAGGTTGTGGTTGTAGGGAGCTATGTGCAAGTGACGGACGCGGAGGACCGGAAGCCGCAGTCGGACGAGGCCAGGAGTGCCTTCCGACCGCCCAGCGGGGTCGCGGCACCGGCCGACGGGGAGTCGTCGACGACGTCGGAGTTCGCGCTGCCCGAGGGGCTGGCGGTGCCGAAGGCCGGTCCGAGCGAGTCCGAGGTGACCTCGGAGTTCGCGCTGCCCGAGGGGCTGGACGCGCCGCAGGCGACGCCCGCGGAGTCGTACAGCGTGAGCGCCTTCACCCCGCCGAGCGGTATGCCTGCGGTGAACCTCACCAAGGATCTGCCCTGGCAGGACCGGATGCGCACGATGCTGCGGATGCCGGTGGCCGAGCGGCCCGCGCCGGAGTCGCCGCAGCGGCACGACGACGAGACCGGGCCGGCCGTGCCGCGGGTGCTCGACCTCACGCTGCGCATCGGCGAGCTGCTGCTCGCGGGCGGTGAGGGCGCCGAGGACGTGGAGGCCGCGATGTTCGCGGTCTGCCGCTCCTACGGCCTGGACCGCTGCGAGCCGAACGTCACCTTCACGCTGCTGTCCATCTCGCACCAGCCGTCCCTGGTGGAGGACCCGGTGACGGCGTCGCGGACGGTACGCCGCCGGGGCACCGACTACACCCGGCTGGCGGCCGTGTTCCACCTGGTGGACGACCTCAGCGACCCGGAGACGCAGATCTCCCTGGAGGAGGCGTACCGGCGGCTGGCGGAGATGCGCCGCAACCGGCACCCGTATCCGACCTGGGTGCTGACCTCGGCCAGCGGGCTGCTGGCCGGCGCGGCCTCGCTGCTGGTCGGCGGTGACCTGATCGTCTTCGTCGCGGCGCTGCTGGGCGCGATGCTCGGCGACCGGCTGGCCTGGTACTGCGCCGGGCGCGGGCTGCCGGAGTTCTACCAGTTCGCGGTGGCCGCGATGCCGCCGGCCGCGATCGGGATCACGCTGACCCTGACCCATGTGGAGGTGAAGGCGTCGGCGGTCATCACCGGTGGGCTGTTCGCGCTGCTGCCGGGGCGGGCGCTGGTCGCCGGGGTGCAGGACGGGCTGACCGGCTTTTACATCACCGCGGCGGCCCGGCTGCTGGAGGTCCTGTACTTCTTCGTCAGCATCGTCGCCGGGGTGCTGGTGGTGCTGTACTTCGGCGTCCAGCTCGGCGCCAAGCTCAACCCGGACGCGGCACTGGGCACCGGCGACGACCCGGTGGTGCAGATCATCGCCTCGATGCTGCTGTCGCTGGCCTTCGCCATCCTGCTCCAGCAGGAACGATCCACCGTGCTGGCGGTGACCCTCAACGGGGGCGTGGCCTGGTGCGTGTACGGGGCGATGCACTACGCGGGCGAGATCTCGCCGGTCGCCTCCACGGCCGCGGCGGCGGGTCTGGTGGGGCTGTTCGGGCAGCTGATGTCCCGCTACCGGTTCGCGTCCGCGCTGCCGTACACGACGGCGGCGATCGGACCGCTGCTGCCGGGTTCGGCGACGTACTTCGGGCTGCTGGCGATCGCGCAGAGCGAGGTGGACCGGGGACTGGTGTCGCTGTCCAAGGCGGTCGCGCTGGCGATGGCGATCGCCATCGGGGTGAACCTGGGGTCGGAGATCTCGCGGCTGTTCCTGAAGGTGCCGGGGGCCGCGAGTGCGGCGGGGCGGCGGGCGGCCAAGCGGACGCGGGGCTTCTGACGCCCCGCGGTTCCTGGTCCTAGTAGCCCTGGTTGTTGTACGGGTTGGGGTTGCCGTACGGCTGTTCCTGCTGGCCGTGGCCCTGCGGGTACTGCTGCTGGGGGTACTGCTGGGCGTACGGCTGCTGCGGGTACGGCTGCTGCGGGTAGGGCTGGCGCTGCTGGTTGCCGTACTGCTGGTTGCCGTACTGCTGCTGCGGGGGCTGGTGCTGGTCGGTGGGGTCGATGCGGCGGAGTTGGGTGGTGGCGTCGTCCATGGCGGGCGGCTCGTAGGAGGTCTGCGCCTGCGAGGGGTACTGGGAGTTCTGGGGGCTCTGGGGGCTCTGGGGGCTCTGGGGGTTCTTCTTGTTCTTGGCGCGGGCGCGCAGGAACTCGATCGCGATCGGGACGACCGAGATCAGGACGATCAGGATGAGGATCGCCTCGATGTTCTCCTTGACGAAGTCGATGCCGCCCAGCCAGGAGCCCAGCAGGGTGACGCCCGCGCCCCACAGGACGCCGCCGATCACGTTGAAGGTCAGAAACGAGCGGTACTTCATGCCGCTGACGCCGGCGACGATCGGCGTGAAGGTGCGCACGATGGGCACGAAGCGGGCCAGGACCAGGGACTTCGGGCCGTACTTCTCGAAGAAGTCGTGCGCCTTGACGACGTTCTCCTGCTTGAACAGGCGGGAGTCGGGCCGCTTGAACAGGGATGGGCCGACCTTCTTGCCGAACATGTAGCCGGCCTGGTCGCCCAGGATCGCGGCCAGGCAGATCAGCGCGATCGCCGCCCACAGGGGGAAGTCGAGCTGGTTCGACGTGATGAGCAGGCCGGTGGTGAACAGCAGCGAGTCGCCCGGCAGGAAGAAGCCGATGAGCAGGCCCGACTCGGCGAAGACGATGAGGAGCAGGCCCCAGATGCCGAACGTGTCGAGGAGGTAGTTCGGATCCAGCCAGCTCGGGCCGAGGGCAAGCGTCGTCACGGTTCCGGGCTCCTGTGGGGTGGAAGGGTGAGGCGTTGGGACACGCCGCGCACAAAGCTATCAACGCCTTGTGCCCGCCCCAGGTTCCACCGGTGGGACCAGGATGAACTGTGACCGCCCTCGGGCCGGGCTGTGAACCGCGGGTCAGCCCGCGCGGCGGTCCGCGTTGGCCGTGATCGCGTCCCTCAGGTGCTCGGCGAGGCATGGGCGCATCGCGTCGTAGAACGCCTTGAAGCGCTCGTCCGCCACGTACGTCTCGGCGAGGCAGCGGTGCATGTCGTAGGGGCAGTCGTAGTACCAGGTGCCGATGTGCTGCCGGTGTTCCTCCGCCATGGACATGGCGGCCTCGCCGGCCGGGGGCTCACCGGCCGCCATCAGCGCGGCGTAGCGCTCGCTCCAGTCGGCCACCTCGGCCTGGAGCCGTTTCCAGTCCTCCTTGGTGTAGCGCGCGGCCCGGCGCCGCGACTCCGCGTACGCCTCGGTGCCGCCCCAGCGGGCCGCCGCCTCGTCGGCGTACTGCTCCGGGTCCTTGTCCCCGAAGACCTCGAACCGTTCCTCGGGAGTGAGATCGATGCCCATTCTGCGTGCCTCCATGGCCTGCTCCACGGCCGCCGCCATCTCGCGCAGCTTCTCGATCCGGGCGGTCAGCAGCTCGTGCTGCCGGCGCAGGTACGCGCGCGGGTCTGCTTTCCCGGTGGCCAGATCGTCGAGCAGGGCGGCGACCTCGTCGAGCGGGAAGCCGAGCTCCCGGTAGAACAGGATGCGCTGCAACCGGTCGAGGTCGGCGTCGCTGTAGCGCCGGTGCCCCGCGCGGGTGCGCTCGCCGGGTGCGAGCAGGCCGATGTCGTCGTAGTGGTGCAGGGTGCGCACCGTCACTCCGGCGAAGCCGGCCACCTGTCCCACGGAGTAGTTCAACTCCCGCTCCCTTCTCCCGACGCCGGCCACGCTGCCGCCTCACGCGACGTGAGGTGCAAGCCCCGGGCCGGGTCTCGGTCCAGGGCGCGGGCTCAGTGGCGGTCGCCCGGGTGCGGCTCGGGGGTGCCGTACGGGTTCCGCTCGCCGTCGCGCAGTACGCCGACGAAGGGCTCTCCCTCGCCCGCGAAGGTGTAGGCGCCGGCGCGGACGCGCTCGATCAGGCCGCGGGTCCAGCGGGCGCCGGTGTCGGCGGAGTCGACCCAGAAGTGCATGATCTCGCCGATGTGGCCGAGCTGCTGGGGTCCCTCCTCGGGCGTGTAGTACTCGGTGACGGTCTTCCGCCACGCCTCGGTGGCCCGGAGCCGCTCCTGGAGCAGTTCCAGCACTTCCGCGCGGGGCAGGTCGACCATGCAGCCCAGCCCGGCGGAGAGCACGTCCGGCTTCTGGTCGTAGGCGGTGAGGGAGCGGCGCAGCAGGGCGAAGTACTCGCGGGTGCCCGCCTCGGTGATCTCGTACTCGGTGCGGGGCGGGCCGCCCGCGGTGGACGGGGCCGTCTCGTGCGCGAGCAGCAGTCCCTGCTTCGCCATCTGCTTCAGGGCGTGGTAGATCGAGCCCGGCTTGGCGTTGGACCACTCGTGCGCGCCCCAGTACTCCAGGTCGCTCCGCACCTGGTAGCCGTGGGCCCGCCCGTGCTGGCGGACCGCGCCGAGCACCAGGAGACGGATCACTGACATGGGGTCCAGGTTAGGGCTCAGGTTTCTCTGCGTCCGACGTGCTCGATGTGCACGGTGCGGGCTTCCAGATCGAGACGGTAGAGGACGCGCCGCCGCCCGTGATGGAGTCGGCGGTGATCGACGCCCCAGGCACGAGAGCCCTCCGGCCTCGGGTCCACGGCAAGGTGATCAGTGGCCCACAGCAGATCATCGACTCCTGCCGGGTCTGCCTTCAGATGCCCCGTGGCCGTGTCCAAGGCGGCCGGCTCCCACTCGACCTGCCAGGTCACTCGCCCCTCCCGGCAGCGTCGAGCAGCGCCCGGCGTGCCTCGCTGTGCGGAACGGGGGTGCCGGTGCGGTTGAGGGCGCGGTCGCGCTCCAGGCGGGCGAGCGCCAGCGCGTCCTCCAAGTCCTCCAACTCGGCGGGCGAGACGAGGACCGCCGCCGGGACGCCCCGGTCGGTCAACGTGATGTGTTCGTGCTGGGCCGCACGGCGGGCGAGTTCACCGAGCTTGCCCCGCGCCTCGGCGATAGGATACGTAGCGGACATGCATCCAGTGTACACTTGGATGCATGTCTGTCGCGGGCTTTCGCGGCCGGCCGCCCTCGGAAGGCCGGCCCGGTCAGAACGGGAAGCGGCTCCGCCCGTGCTGTACCGAGATCCACTTCTGCGAGGTGAAGGCGTCCAGCATCGCGTCGCCGTTGAGCCGCCCGAGGCCGGAGTGCTTCTCGCCGCCGAACGGCACGATCGGCTCGTCGTGCACGGTGCCGTCGTTCACGTGGAACATGCCGGTGTCGATCCGCTTGGCGAAGTTCACGCCGCGCTCGACGTCCCCGGTGTGCACGGCGCCGCTGAGGCCGTACGGCGTGTCGTTGACCAGGCGCACCGCCTCCTCCTCGCCGTCGAACGGGACCAGGAAGGCGACCGGGCCGAAGACCTCCTGGCGCAGCAGGGCGGAGCCGGCGGGGACGCCGGTGAGCACGGACGGCTCGACCAGGTTGGCGGTGCGCCCGCCGTGCACCAGGGCGGTCGCGCCCTCGGCGAGCGCCTGCGTCACGACGCCCGCGACCGCGTCCGCCTGCCGGGAGTTGATCAGCGGGCCGATGACGGTCTCCGGGTCGGCCGGGTCGCCGGTCTTGAGGGTCTTCACCTTCGCGACGAACTTCTCGGTGAACTCGTCGGCGACCGACCGGTCCACCAGCACCCGGCCCGCGGCCATGCAGACCTGGCCCTGATGGACGTAGCGGCTGAAGACGGCCGCGTCCACCGCGTAGTCGAGGTCGGCGTCGTCGAGGACCACCAGGGCGCTGTTGCCGCCCAGTTCCAGGACCGCGCGCTTGAAGTGCGCGGCGCACACGGTGGCGACGTGCCGGCCGACGGCGTCCGAGCCGGTGAAGGAGATGACCTTGGGCACCGGGTGCTCGACGAAGGCGTCGCCGATCTCCGCGATGTCGGTGACGACGACGTTGAGCAGACCGCCGGGCAGACCCGCGTCCTCGAAGATCTTGGCGACCAGGGTGCCGCCGACGATCGGCGTGTTCTGGTGCGGCTTGAGGACGACGCCGTTGCCGAGGGCGAGCGCGGGGGCGACCGACTTCAGGGAGAGCAGGAAGGGAAAGTTGAAGGGGCTGATGACGCCCACGACGCCGACCGGGACCCGGTAGACGCGGTTCTCCTTGCCGTCGGCCGGGGAGGGCAGGATGCGGCCCTCGGGGCGCAGCGCCAGGTGCACCGCCTCGCGCAGGAACTCCTTGGCGAGGTGCAGTTCGAAACCGGCCTTGGTGCGGGTGCCGCCCAGCTCGGCGATGATCGCCTCGGCGATCTCCCCCTCGCGCTCCTCCACGATCCGCAGTGCCTTCTCGAACACCGCGCGGCGGGCGTACGGGTTGGCCGCCGCCCATTCCTGCTGGGCGCGCTCGGCGGCCCGGTAGGCCGCGTCGACCTCGTCGGCGGTGGCTATGGTGATCGAGGCGAGCTTGGCGTCGTCGTACGGATTGAAGTCGATGATGTCCCAGGAGCCGGAACCGGCCCGCCACTCACCGTCGATGTACTGCTGCGCCAGGTCGGTGAAGTAGGACGACATGTGATCCCTCAATCCCTTGCTGCCGGGGCAGGCGGAGTCGACGACCGATCGCCTTCACGATCCGTCCACACGTCATCGTACTGAACTCTACTGACGAGTCAGATGAGTTGGAGCAGTCCGCGCAGTACGTCGCGGCTCTCGTCCGGGCCCGGGCTGTCCTGCTGGAGCTCCTTGATCGCCTTCTCGTACTGGGCCACGTCCTCGGGCTTGTCCAGGTAGAGCGCGCTGGTGAGCTGCTCCAGGTAGACCACGTCGGAGAGGTCCGACTCGGGGAAGCTGAGCAGCGTGAAGGCGCCGGACTCGCCGGAGTGGCCGCCGAAGCCGAACGGCATCACCTGGAGCCGGATGTTCGGGCGCTCGGACATGTCGATCAGGTGCTGGAGCTGGCCGCGCATCACCGCGCGGTCGCCGTAGGGGCGGCGCAGCGCGGCCTCGTCCAGGACGATGTGGAACTGCGGCGCGTTCTCGGCCACCAGATACTTCTGGCGCTCCAGGCGCAGCGTCACCCGGCGCTCGACGTCGGCCTCGCTCGCCCCGCGCGCCCCTCGGCGCACCACCGCGCGGGCGTACTCCGGCGTCTGGAGCAGACCGTGCACGAACTGCACCTCGTAGACGCGGATGGCCGAGGCGGCGCCCTCCAGGCCCACGTAGGTGGGGAACCAGTTGGGCAGTACGTCCGAGTAACTGTGCCACCAGCCCGCGACGTTGGCCTCCTTGGCCAGCGACAGCAGGGAGGCGCGCTCCTGTTCGTCGGTGATGCCGTACAGCGTCAACAGGTCTTCCACGTCACGTGTCTTGAAACTTACCCGGCCCAGCTCCATACGGCTGATCTTCGACTCCGAGGCGCGGATCGAGTACCCCGCCGCCTCCCGCGTGATCCCCCGCGCCTCACGAAGTCGCCTGAGTTGTGATCCGAGCAGCATGCGCCGCACCACCGATCCGGGCTCTCCCGCGCTCACGTTCGCCAGCCTCCCCAACCGTCTTCAGAGGCCGAAGTCTGCCACTAAAACACTCCGAGCAGTACTCGTCCGGTTACGGAAATGGAGTTCAGCCAAAGAAAACGCACAGGTACTGGCAAGGAGTGGCTGACCCGACACCCGGGCGGACAAGTGAAGATGGCGGAAAATTTGCCCAACAAGCGGTACGGGCAGGCGCATTTCGGTCACGTGCACGTGCATCTGCCCTTGCATCTGCTCTGCGCATCCGAAACCATGGTGCCGCACCACCGCGCCGCATCGCTACGGACCGCGAATTCCCGGGAGTGCCTCGCATGGGGACGAATGGATCGACCATGCTCGAGCCGTTGAGGCAGGGCCTTCCGCCGATGGATCCCGCGAGCGTCTCCTGCGCCGCCTCCTGCGCCCTGCCGCCCCGCTACGAAGCGGTGCGCGAGGCCCGCCGGTTCACCCGGCGCACCCTCGACGGCTGGCCCACCGGCGACCGCTTCGACGACATCTGCCTGGTGGTCTCCGAACTCGTCACCAACGCCCTGCGGCACGCGCTGCCCGCCGGGGGCGGCGACGCGCGGCCGGCGGACGGGCACGGGCCGGTGCGGCTGCATCTGATGCGGTGCGCCGAGCGGCTGGTGTGCGCGGTGCGCGACCCCAGCGACGACAGCCCGGTGGCCCGCGAGACGGAGGACTTCGCCGCGGAGTCCGGCCGCGGCCTGTTCCTGGTCGAGTCCTTCAGTGACGGCTGGGGCTGGTATCCACTGACCGGCACCCTGCGCGGCAAGGTCGTCTGGGCGCTGTTCCGGCTGTCGGAACCGCCCGCCGAGTGATCTCCCGCGCCGCTTCTTCGGGCCGGGGTTCTACGCGCGTCACGGCGGGCGCGCCACCTGTCACCCTGCGCTACGGGGCCGGCCGGGGCGGCGGACGCCGCGGGGGTGGGGCAGGGCGGCGGACGCTGCGGCGGTGGGGCGGTCAGCTCGCGACCAGGTGGTCGAACTCCCCGTCCTTGACACCCAGCAGCATCGCCTCGATCTCGGCGCGCGTGTAGACCAGCGCCGGGCCGTCGGGGAAGCGGGAGTTGCGCACGGCGACGTCCCCGCCGGGCAGCCGGGCGAACTCCACGCAGGAGCCCTGCGAATTGCTGTGCCGGCTCTTCTGCCAGGCCACGCCGTGCAGATCCGTTGCGGCGATGCCGTTGTACACGTCGTGGTTCACAGGCCGCTCCCCGGTGTCACAAGTCGCACTAGTGGCTGGTGTGGCCATTGATGCATTGGTCAACTGATGCGGATCATAACCTTGTTCACGTGCATCTGCATGCGCAAATGCACGTGCACGCGGGGTGGTTCCTCGGTTACAGCCCCGTCTCCTGTGGGACGCCCGGCCGCTGCCGCACGTTCCCGCGTCTGCCCCGGCTTCTGTTGATCATGCAACAACCGCAGGGACCCGCCTGGTCAGGCGGGTCCCTGCGGTTGTTGCGGCCGAAGAGGGCCGAGCGGCGGCGCGGGGGCGCGGGGCGCGGGGGCGCGGTCAGCGCCCGCGTAGGGGATCAGCGCCCGGCGTAGGGCAGCAGCGCCATCTCGCGCGCGTTCTTGATCGCGGCGGCGAGCTGCCGCTGCTGCTGCGACGTGACCCGGGTGACCCGGCGGCTGCGGATCTTGCCGCGGTCGGAGAGGAACTTGCGCAGCAGATCGACGTCCTTGTAGTCGATGTACGTCACGCCCGCCTGGTCCAGCGGATTGGGCCGGGACTTGGAGAGGGACTTGGACAGGGACGCGGGCAGGGACTTGCGTTCGGCCTTGCGGGGCACGGCGGTCAGACCTCCAGGAGGGTGTCGAAGGCGGACGGCAGCCGCTGCCAGGCGCCTGGTCCGGCGGCGTACTCGGCATCGGTGAGCAGGCAGGACTCCAGCAGCGTCGCGAGCCCGTCCCGGTCGAGGCCGGGCGAGGTGAAGACGAGGTGCTGGCAGCGGTCGCCGTGCTCGGGGTGCCAGTCGAGGGCGGCGGCGGCCCGGCGGACCGCGGGCACCAGGTCCCAGGCCGCGTCCGGCAGCGAGGCCAGCCACGGACCCGCGCCCTCCACGCACAGCGCCCCGCCCGCGGCGTCCCAGTGCAGCAGCGTGTCCGGCTTGTCGGCCAGCCAGAACCGCCCCCGGCTGCGGGCCGCGGCGCAGGTCAGGTCCTCCAGCGCCGCGTACAGCCGCTCCGGGTGGAAGGGCCGGCGCCGGTGCCACACCAGGGTCGCGACACCGTGCGCGTCGGCCTCGGCGGGCAGCAGGGCACAGGCCGGATGCTGGGCGGCGGCCGCCGCCTCCACGTCGAAGCCGGCGAGCGCGGCCCGCACCAGGGCCGAGGAGGAACCCGCCGGGGCGGAGGAAGAGCCCGCCGGATCCGAGGAGCAACCCGCCGGATCCGAGGAGCAACCCGCCAGGCCCCAGTCCGAGGAGGAACCCGCCGGGTCCGAGGAAGAGCCCGCCAAGCCCCAGGAGGAGCCCGCCAGGTCACCGTGGCCGATCGGGACCTGGCGGGCGGTCGGGTGCAGCTGCGCCAGCAGCTCGCGGTCCTCGTCGTCGGCCTCCGGGGAGTCGGCGACGGCCAGCACGGGGGCGTACTCCAGCTGCCGGGCGAAGGTGTCGGCGACCGTGCGCTGATCGGTGGCGGCCGCGGCGAGACCGCCCTCGGCGAGGTCGTCGCCGTTGCCGAGGTAGGGCAGCACCAGCGCCGGGTCGACGGCGGTGAGCACGCCGGTGACGGTGAAGCCGCCGGCCGTGACCACCTCGGCCATCGCCTTGGGCTCGACGGAGTCCCACAGCTCGACGACGGCGAGCGGGACGGTCCCGGCGGCCGCGAGCCGCTCCAGCTCGGGCACCAGGTCCTCGCGCAGGGCGCAGCAGGCACAGTCGTTGACCAGCGGCGCCTCTCCGGCGGACAGCATCCCGGTGGCGTCCCGGACGGTCCGTACGACGGTGCCCGCGGCGGCCGTCGCCAGGTCGTGGTGGAGGGCGACGCTGCCGGGCACGTCGGCCAGCAGCCGGGCCACGGCCGCCGCGCGGGCGTCGGCGTGCAGTCCGCCGACGATCACGACGGGAAGCATCAGCCCTGCTTTCCGTGCCGGGCGTACCGGCGCTCGAAGCGCTCCACGCGTCCGGCGGTGTCCAGGACCCGGGCGGTGCCGGTGTAGAAGGGGTGGCTGACGTTCGAGATCTCGACGTCGACGACGGGGTACGTGTTCCCGTCCTCCCACTCGATCGTCTTCCCGCCGATCCGGTCGTCGCTCATGGTGGACCGGGTGAGGAAGGCGTAGTCGGCGGCGCGGTCGCGGAAGACGACCGGGCGGTACTCGGGGTGGATTCCCTCGCGCATGGCGGTGCTCAGCGCTCCTCTCGGAAGTCGACGTGCCGGCCGGCCACCGGGTCGTACTTGCGCAGGGTCAGCCGGTCGGGGTCGTTGCGGCGGTTCTTGCGGGTGACGTAGGTGAAACCGGTCCCCGCGGTGGACCGCAGTTTGATGACCGGACGGAGTTCGTTGCGTGCCATGCTGGTATCTTACTGAAAACGATTCCCATTAACAGTAGGGTTTCGGCTCCTTCGAAGAGAGGTTCGTCACCATGTCCGCGCACTGCATGCTGACCGGCACCCAGCCGGGCTTCGGCAACCGCATCTCCCACTCCCACCGGCGCACTCCGCGCCGCTTCGACCCCAACATCCAGTCCAAGCGCTACTGGCTGCCGAGCGAGGGCCGGCACGTACGGCTGCGGCTGAGCACCAAGGCGATCAAGACGGTCGACACCATCGGCGTCGAGGCGGCCGTGGCCCGTATCCGCGCCCGGGGAGTGAAGGTCTGATGGCGAAGAAGAGCAAGATCGCGAAGAACGAGCAGCGCCAGGGGACCGTCGCGCGGTACGCCGCGCGGCGCGCCGAGCTGAAGGAGATCACCCGCCGCCCGGCCTCGACGGACGCCGAACGCCTGGCCGCCCAGCGGGAGCTGCGCCGCCAGCCTCGGGACGCCAGCGCCACCCGCGTCCGCAACCGCGACCAGACCGACGGCCGCCCGCGCGGCTACTTCCGCACCTTCGGGCTCTCCCGCGTCTCCCTGCGCGAACAGGCGCACGCCGGACATCTGCCCGGGGTGCGCAAATCGTCCTGTTGACTTGCTCCTCGGGCTGAAGCCCGAGGATTCTGGCCTTCTCGATCGTTGCTGTGCCGCTACGCGGCACGGGGTTCGGTCGGGAATCCGTGGCTTCCTGCTTCTTCGCGCTGTGCCGGGATTACTCCTGGTCTTACCGGCGCTCCGCAGGCCGATACCGCCAGTCCGGCGGCCGTCTTCACGTTGATCGCGGCATTGTGGTCCCGGTCGTGGACGGTGCCGCAGGCGGCACACGTCCACTCCCGGACATCGAGGGGTTTGGGTCCGTCCTTGACGCCGCAGGTGGAGCAGGTCTGGGAGGTCGGCTCGAACCGGCCGATCTTGACCAGGGTGCGTCCGTACCGCTCCGCCTTGTACTGGAGCATGTCGATGAACGATGACCATCCGGCGTCGTGCACGGACTTGGCCAGTCTGGTACGTGCCAGTCCCGCCACCGACAGGTCCTCCACGGCGATCCCTTGGTTCTCGGAGATCAGCCTGGTGGAGAGCTGGTGGTGGAACTCGTGGCGGGCGTCGGTGACCTTGGCATGGGCGCGGGCAACCTTGTGGCGGGCCTTCTCCCGGTTCTTCGAGCCCTGCTGTTTGCGGGACAGTTCCCGCTGGGCCTTCTTCAGCTTCTTTTCCGCGCGGCGCAGGAACCTGGGGGAGTCGATTTTCGTGCCGTCGGACAGGGCGGCGAAGTGGGTGAGGCCGAGGTCGATGCCGATGGTGCGGTCGGTGTCGGGCATCCGGCTCGCGTCGGCGGCGGAGCTGTGGTCCGGCTCCTACTTCGCCGGAACCGTCGGCGGCGCCCCGCTCACCGTGGTCAGGCAGTACATCGAACAGCAGAACCGGCCGATATGAGCGTTCCCCGGCTCCGCCGGAGCAGACGCGGCGACGCTCCCCGTCGCCACCATCAGATTCGCTTCACCCCCGGCGTGAACGCCGGGGCACTGCGAATGAATTCCGGTAGCTTGCGGGTTGTCGTGGGGCCGGGCCGGCCGTGCGCTACCGCTACCGCTACCGCTTGGAGCTTCCGGTGACATGGGTGACGCGGGTGACACGGGTGCCACGGGTGACGCGGGTGGCTTCGGAAGGTACGGCGGGCGTACGGGGCCGGGAGTGTCTGCGGGGTGTGGCACGGGCCGCAGGGGTCGCGGGCGTGCTGGTGCTCACCGGGTGCAGTGGCGGCGGCGGTTCGGACGACGGGGCCGCGGAGGACGCGAGTACGAGTGCCAGTGCCCGTCCGAGCGCGGGTGCCGGTGCGAGTGCAGGTGCCAGTGCAGGTGCCAGTGCCAGTGTGTCCGGCGCCGCCGATGAGCTGGCGGGCAGTTGGCTGGCCACCACCGGCGGCAAGGCGGTCGCCCTGGTGGTCACCGGGAAGCAGGCCGGTCTGTTCGCCACCGGCGGGACCGTGTGCAGCGGCAGTGCGGGCACGACCGACGGCACCCGCACGATCCGCCTGTCCTGCACCGACGGCAGCGACGACCGGGCGTCCGGGACGGTCGAGTCGGTCGACGGCTCGACCCTGAAGGTGGACTGGGCGGGTGGCCTGGGGACGGAGACGTACACCAAGGCGGAGGGCGGCAGGCTGCCGAGCGGACTGCCGACGGAGGGGCTGGGCGGCTGAGGCTGCTTACGGCAAGTACCCTTGCGACTCGCCCGCTGGCCGAACACCTGCCTCCAGAGGACCCGTTCATGCGCACCACCCGGCCCACCGCCCTCGCCGTATCGGCAGTCGCGGCGCTTCTGCTGCCCGTGCTGACCTCATGTTCCGACGCGGAGGGCGGCAACGCCGACGACCGCGGCGACGGCGCCGCCTGCCGGATCGGCGGATCGGGTACGGAGGTCGCGGCGAGCCCCGCGCCGGCCGCCGGGGACACCGGCACCGTCACCGTGACCCTCACCAACCGCGGCTCGGAATGCCTCCTCGAAGGTTTCCCGACCGTGACCCTCCTCGTGGACGGCGCCTCGAAGGAGATCGGCCGGGAGGAGGGCGCCTCAACGCGGCAGCTGACCCTGGCCAAGGACGCCGCGGCGTCCTTCACCCTCACCTACGTGCGCGGGGAGGACGACGGCGCGGGCCTGGACGTCCGCACCGCACGCTTCGCCCTGCCGGGCGCCTCCGCCACGCAGGACATCCCCTGGTCGTACGGCGCCGTCGCGACGAAGGAAGGCGACGGGAGCGGCGACGAGAGCGGCGACGAGGGCGGGCCGGACGCGACGGTGAGCGCGTTCCAGCAGATGGGCGACTGACTGAGGCAGGGCGTCTTACGGCAGAGAAGAGCGCGCGTCCCACCGGGAACGGTCACGGCAGCGGGCGCCGGTGCCCGACCCGGGCCCGGTCGGCCGCGCGGACGCCCTCGGTCCAGCCCGCCTCGTCGGAGACGCCCCGCAGCCGGGTGGTCGTCGTCTCCGGGAACATCCGCTCCAGACGGCCGGTGACCGCGACCTCGCGGGAGGCGAGCACCGGCAGCAGTTCCCGGTTCTCGCCCACCGGCGCCTCGGCGGCGGCCCGCAGTCGAGTGCCCGCGCGGTGCGCGTAGGCCGCCAGGAACGACTGACGGAACGTCTTCGTCCGCTTCCGGCCGCCCTTGCGCTGGGCGGCCTCCGCCCTGGTCATCGCCGTCTCGGCCTGCACGAGCAGCGAGGTGTACAGCAGTTCGACCGCCGTCAGATCGGTCTCGAAGCCGACCACGGTGGAGAAGCCGAGGGCCTCGTTCCACACCGCGCGGCAGTGGTTGGCGGCGGCCACCGCGTCCAGCAGTACCGCCTTGGCCTGCTCGTACGGCGCCTCCACGCCGATCCGGCAGGCTCCCGGGGCGTCGGGTGCGGGCGCGCGGGACGCCAGCAGCGCCTCGTCGATGCTGTGCCGGGCCATCAGTTCCTGCGCCTTGGCGCTCAGCGCCTCGGCCTCCTCCGGATACCCGGTCGCCTCCGCCTTGGCCAGCAGCGCGCGGATACGGGCGAGGGCACGCGACTCGGACCGCGCCCCGCCGGACCCGCCGGACCCGTTGGACCCGTTGGACCCGTTGGACCCGCCGGACCCGCCGGACCCGCCGGACCCGCCGGACCCGTTGGACCCGTTGGAGCCGTTGGACGCACCGGGCTCGTCCAGCGGCTCCAGGTCGGGCAGGCGCAGCAGCAGGCGGTACAGCTCCAGGACGGTGGTGGCGCGTGAGAAACGGTCGCCGGCGACCGGCCCGGCGGGGAGGCCGTCGAGCTGCGCGGTCCAGCGCGGACCGCGCGGACGGTCGTCGGCCGCCTGTACCCGGATCAGGTCGGCGGCCAGCCGCAGGTGCGGGTCGCCGAGCTCCCGCCGTACGACGCGTACCAGATCGGCGGGCTGCCAGCCGCGGCGCCAGGCACCGGCCACGAACTCCGCCCCGCGCCGCCGCACCTCGGCGTCGGCCGCCGGGTCGGCCGCGAGCAGGGAGGCCGCCGCGTCGAGGGCGGCGTCGGCGCTGTCGTACAGGGCGGTCCGGAAGGCGCGGTCGACGGTGCCGAGGTCATCGGGGGTACGGGGAGGGCCTGCGTTGCTCACCCGGCGATGGTGCCACGGCCGCCGTTCCCGGCTCACCCCGCGAGGGCCGGGCGTCTGCGGGACGGTGTTCACGGGCCCGGCCGTCCGTTCGGCGGTGACGTCACCGAAGTAGCGTCCGGGACTCCGCTCCGCCGTCCCGTCCGGCGCGGGCGCCGTTGTCAGACCCTGCTGCGAGACTCGTTCCATGGCCGACCGGTGGGTGCTCGCGGTGGCCGAGGACGGTGGCGTGGAGGTCGCCCCCCTCGGCCCCGACGGGCTGCCCGCGGGGCCGGTGCGACGGGAGGCGGACACCGCCGAGGCCGTACGGACCCGGCCGGACGTCACCCGCTGGGTGTGGCGCTCCACCGCCGAGCTGTATCCGCGCCTGCTCGCCGCCGGGGTCCGGGTGCAGCGGTGCTACGACATCGAGGACGCCGAGACCCTGCTGCTCGGCCACGAGGGCCGCTTCGGCGAACCCCGCTCGGCCGCCGCCGCGCTGGCCAGACTGCGCGGCGGTCCGGTACCGCCCGACCCGCCCCAGCGCGCCGCCGAACCGGGCGCCCAGTCCCCGCTCTTCGAACCCCGGGGCGTCCACCTCCCCCTCGCCGACCTGGTCGCCGTCTACGCCGACCAGCAGCGACGGCACGACCTGGCCGAGCACCCGGACCGGATGCGGCTGCTGACGGCGAGCGAGTCGGCGGGCATGCTGGTGGCCGCCGAGATGAACCGCACCGGGCTGCCCTGGCGCGCCGACGTGCACCGCGAGCTGCTGCACGACCTGCTGGGCGAGCGGTACGCGGGCGGCGGCGAGCCCCGCCGCCTGGCCGAGCTGGCCGACGAGGTCTCCGCCGCCTTCGGCCGCCGGGTCCGCCCCGACCTGCCCGCGGACGTCGTCAAAGCGTTCGCGGGGGCCGGCGTCAAGGTCCGCTCCACCCGCCGCTGGGAGCTGGAGTCCCTGGACCACCCGGCCGTGAAACCCCTGCTGGAGTACAAGAAGCTGTACCGGATCTGGGTCGCGCACGGCTGGTCCTGGCTCCAGGACTGGGTCCGCGACGGCCGCTTCCGCCCCGAGTTCCTGGCCGGCGGCACGGTCACCGGCCGCTGGGTGACCAACGGCGGCGGCGGACTGCAGATCCCGAAGGTCATCCGGCGGGCCGTGGTCGCCGACCCGGGCTGGCGGCTGGTGGTGGCCGACGCCGACCAGATGGAACCGCGGGTGCTGGCCGCGATCTCCCGCGACCCGGGCCTGATGGAGGTCGCCGCCCGCGAGAGCGACCTCTACCAGTCGGTCTCCGACCGCGCCTTCTCCGGCGACCGCTCCCAGGCCAAACTGGCGGTGCTCGGCGCGGTCTACGGCCAGACCTCCGGCGACGGCCTGAAGAACCTGGCCGCGCTCAGACGCCGCTTCCCCCGGGCGGTGGCCTACGTCGACGACGCCGCCCGCGCGGGCGAGGAGGGCCGTCTGGTCCGCACCTGGCTGGGCCGCACCTGCCCACCGGCGGCCGGGCCGGGCGAGGCCGACGCCGGGGAGGCGGGCCTCCCCCAGGACGAGCCGCCGGGGAGCCGGCCCGGCGAGACGTCCGGCGCCCGCGCCCGGGGCCGCTTCGCCCGCAACTTCGTGGTCCAGGGCAGTGCCGCCGACTGGGCCCTGCTGATGCTGGCCGCCCTGCGGCAGACCTGCGCGGAGATCTCCGCCGAGCTGGTCTTCTTCCAGCACGACGAGGTGATCGTGCACTGCCCCGCGGACGAGACCGACACGGTCGTCGCGGCGATACGGGAGGCGGCCGACCTGGCGGGGCGGCTGACGTTCGGCCGGACGCCGGTGCGGTTTCCGTTCACCGCGGCGGTGGTGGAGTGCTATGCGGACGCGAAGTGAACCTCGGCCGTGACCGGAGCCATTGGTTACCGTGTACGCACTCGCCCGTCCACGCACGCACTCTCCACTCACGCACCTCCACTCGCACACCTCCACTCACACACCTCCACTCACACATCCACGTCCGTCACCGAACGATTGCCGACCGGCTTGAAATGCGATATGCGCACCCTTGCCGCGAGCCGCGAGCCGCGAGCCGCGAGCCGCGAGCCGCGAGCCGCGAGCCGCGAGCCGCGAGCCGCGAGCCGCGA